>JBMFVR010000128.1:0-4032 GCA_049965895.1 Nitrososphaeria archaeon
TGATATGCTGGAGAGGGGGGTGTAATAATTTGGGAATAAAACACCTAAATTTTTGCCGAGTTAAAGTTTTAAATCATTTACTTTTGTTGTTTAAGAAGGATGAACTTTTTTTGGGCATCTTTAATTGCTTCTATTATTGGTTTGTATCCAGTGCACATACAATAGTTTCCATGAATGTTTTCCTTTATTTCATCGTCATTCATTTCGTGGTCTATATGCGTTATTAAGTAATGCGTCATCAAAAGAAATCCAGGTGTGCAATATCCACACTGAGCCGCATGATGCTCTATAAATGCTTGTTGTTCTAAGCTTATTTTCCCGTTTTCTTCTAAGCCTTCTACGGTAATTATTTCTGAACCGTCTGCTTGTGCTGCTAAAATTTGGCATGATTTAACTGGTTCCCCGTTCATTAAAACCGTGCATGCGCCACAGTGTCCAGTATCACAACCTACGTGTGTACCTTTTAAACCTAAAACATCTCTTATATAATGCACTAATAGCATGTTATCAGGTACATCATTCGTATAAGTTTTTCCATTTACTTTTACTGTAATCTTAACCATGTTTAACCATACACCTCCTTTTTAAACAATTTATCAACCATCCTCCTAAAAATAGAAGCTGCCACGTATTTTTTATATTCTGAACTCCCGTGCAGGTCTTGTAAAGGGCTTAGTTGATCCTTTAATTCAGAAGCTAATTTATTGCTATCGATATCATCAACTTTTCTTCCTTTTACTGATTTTTCTATTTCCCTTAACCTAAGTGGTTTAGGATCCTGAGCACCTGCAGCAACTCTAAGATCTTTTACATAACCTTCAGAAATATCAGCCATGATAACTAGCAATACAAGTGCAAAATCTCCCTTTCTTCTAGCATATTTTTCAATCAGAAATTTATAATTATTCTTAGGTACTATGACTTCAGTAAGCAATTCCCCGCTTTTAATTGATGTTTGAAATGATCCCTCGATAAAATCTTTAATGTCTATAATCCTTTCATTATTAATTGACTTTAACTTTACCTTAGCTTCAAGAGCCATTAAAGTAGGCAGGTAATCGGCATGCGGATCGGCCTCCATTATGCTTCCTCCAATAGTTCCTCTGTTCCTTATTTGAATATCACCTATATTATGCGCAGTGGTAGATAGCGCAGGAATTTTCGTTCTAATTAATTCATTAAAATAAATATTATTATGAGTTGTCATTGCGCCTATTCTTATTACATCCCCGTCTTCCTTAATATACCTCAATTCAGGTATAAAATTTAAGTCAAGAAGCTTGGCAGGCGCAATTAACCTTAACTTTAATAATGGCATAAGACTCTGTCCTCCTGCTAAAATTGTAATATCCGGATCTGAATTTAGCATTTCTAAAGCTTCCTTAACGCTTGTTGCTCTTAAATATTTAAATTCGGGCGGATACATTTTTTATAGGACCTCAAATTTTCTTTTATATTCATCTGTATTTATAACCATTTTCCATAACTTTTCAGGTTTTATTGACATATCAAGTAATCTTACACCAAAAGGTTCAAGTGCATCTTCTATGGAATTCACAACAGCAGCCGGAGATGTTAGCGTACCACCTTCAGCCACTGCTTTAGTGCCAAAGACGGTATTTGGAGCTGGGGTCTCTAGAGAATGAACTTTTATGTCAACTGCTTCTGATGCTGTGGGCACCAAATAATCCATAAATGTAGTTGCCAAATTAATTCCTTCTTTATCAAAAACAAATTCTTCATACAAAGTGCCGGCTATTCCTGCAAATGTTGAACCTACGGCTAAACCTTCAACTATAACAGGGTTGAGTTGCTTTCCTGCATCATGCACTACTACATAATCTAGGATTTTAACATCCCAAGTCTCAGGATTCACTTCTGTCATGCATAAATGTACAGAGTTGGCATGAGTAAGCTGTATATTAAAGTTGGCTTTGTTAGGAGGCTTTGCTAAAGGTTCCTTATATCCAGATACAACTGTAAGTCCAGGTTCTTCCCCTTCAGGTATATCTATAAGTCTGCTGTAAAGAACATTTGCTATTTCCTTAATGCTGATAAGTTGTTTTCCTTCAATCTTGCTGACTATATATCCATTAACAATATCCAGATTTGTTTTGTCTGCTTGCATAAGCTTTGAAGCCACATTTAACACCTTATCTTTTAATTTGCTGGCCGCAACATAGACCGCGCCCAAGCACACATCGTTAAAAAGGTTTGAATAAGTTCCAGTATATGTTAAATAATCATGTTCTGAATCAAAAGAGAATTCAACATCTACATCATAGGCTGAAATTCCAAATATATCGCCTACCGCTTGAGCAAGGCTTGTAGCATGCCCTGTACCTATCTCTGGAGCATTCATATATACCTTGATATTGCCATCTGGCGTTATCTTTACTTTTGCTATCGCTCCTGCACCATCATAGGGTGGAGTGCCAGGTCTAGAAAGAAAATAGTAACCCAAATTTGATGTTCCAGGCTCAATCCCAAATGATAAACCAACACCTACATATTTCCCTTTATTTCTAAACATTTCCTTTTTTCTGTTCATATCTTCATAGTATTTTAATGCCGTTTTTAAAGTAAGGGGGAAGTTACCGCTTTCATAAATCTCCCCCCAAGGAGTAGTATATGGCATCTCGTTAGGTTGTATAAGGTTTAATTCTCTTATTTGAACCTTATCTATACCTATTTCCTTGGCTGCAATATCCATCATTCTTTCTAGCACGAAGTTCATAAACGGCTTACCTACCCCGCTGTTTTGAACTATAGGTGGATCGTTTGTTGCAACGGAGTAATATGTAAATGAAATGTTTCTAATTTTATATGGCCCGCTCATATTTCCAAATTTTATTAAAGAATATAGAGCCGCCACATATGGCCAGTTTCCGTCAGCCTGATAATCTGTAAGTTTTATTCCCAATATTTTTCCCTCTTTAGAAAAGGCAAACTCCGCATCCATAAATCCCCGTGGCCTATGGGGTCCGTAGAGGCTTTCGGTTCTAGTTTGAACCCATTTAACTGGCTTTCCTGACAACATGCTTAACAAAGAAATTATTGCTTCGTATTGCCAGATCGCTAATTTATAACCGAACGCCCCACCAGCTGGAGGCGTTACAAGTCTTATTTTAGATGCCGGTACGCCTATGGTTTGCGAAACTGACTGTATTGATCTGCCAGGCTGTTGATCATTAGCGTAAATCAGCAATTTATCGTCAGTTTTGTTAAAATAAGCGTTCACAACATAGGGTTCAAGAGGTATACCAGAAAGGTACCGATGTGTGTTAAACCTTTCCTTTATCACTTTATATGCGTTATTAAATGCGGTTTTAACATCCCCATATTCAAAATGATCCGAGACTATAATATTTGTACCTAGTTCAGGATATATTAACGGGGAGTCATTCCTCAGAGCGTCTTCAATACTTGCGATTACCTTCAGCGGTTCATAATCAACTTCAATCAAGCTTAATGCACTTTCTGCTGTATACTTGTCCTTTGCGACTACCGCTGCCACGGGTTCCCCAAAATACCTTACTTTGTCGTTTGCTAGTATGTAGTGTGATGTAGGGGATTTAGGAGCTGCTCTCGAAGATATTGGCTTAGTTAATTTAGAAACTTCTTTGCCGCTTATAGCAAGTACAACGCCTGGCAATTGCAATGCGCGTGAAAGATCAACTTTTTTGATCAGTGCATGAGCGTATGGACTATGCAATATAGCGGCATAATGTTGATCAGCCAGTTCTATATCATCTGTATATCCCATTTGTCCTTTTACTATTTTATAGTCCTCAATTCTATTTAGAGGTTGGCCAACATTTTTTGATGTTTTTTTTTGCGTAAACTCAATCATTGTTTTTTATTTTAACAAATAAAAATATTAATATTTTGGTTTTAATGAAACCATCCAATAATTAGCTAAACATGGCAAGGCTTGATTGATTATTGGCGCGGAAAAATGGGTTTGTTTGCTTATACTGCCGGTAAACAGTCATTATATCAGCAATTTTCTGAAAAATGGGCTTGGTTTAA
>JBMFVR010000129.1:0-4029 GCA_049965895.1 Nitrososphaeria archaeon
TCCTTTATATATAAAGCAATGGCGGAATTCGTTACGGTTTTTATAAAGTAAATATGTCATAATAGTGTCCCACAGTCGTTAAAAGAAGAATGGTTTAAATCTGTTTCCTGATTTCTTCCCTGATCGCGTTTGATATTTTAATTGCTTCTTCACTGGTTATTTCACTTCTCTTCCTGAAATTAACAAAAGTGGGCTCACTGTCCCATGAGGGCAATATGTGAACGTGCACGTGAAAAATGACCTGGCCGGCACTCCTTCCAACATTAGTAAAAATTCTTACACCATCCGCTTTCATTGCAGATTTAACTGCGTTTGCAACAGTTTTGGTGGCACCTGCCAGCCTAGCTGACGCTTCAAATGGGGTTGAAAGGAAATCCCTATAGTGTTCTTTTGTTACTACAAGTGTGTGGCCAGGAACTATGGGAAACCTGTCAAGGAATGCTGCACTGTCACGGTCATCGTAAACAACGTATGCAGCTTCCTCACCCCTTATGATCCTGCAGAACAGGCAGCTTTCATCATTGATGCTCAATTTTTTCAATACTTATTCTCTGAAAATTTAAGCTTTTTTGCTTCTTTTGAATCCAGCACTCAGCGCTATTATGGCCATTATGCCAAAACTATCCAGCGAGGCCCAGAGTCCAACCGGGTTCATCAACAAGAATGACATTGTTGTGCTTCCCACAAATGAGCCCACCGAGCGTGCAGAACTGGTCAGCATCCCAAAGGCCCCAAGGTAGCTTCCCCTCTTTTCTGGTCTGGAAAGCATGTTGGCCACAGTCATTGCAAGTGGCGAGAATATATTTTCGCCGATAGTTACTACAAATATGGCCACTATTCCACCAGCATAAGACCTCATTAACGCCAGTAACATGAAGCCGGTAATGTAAAAGGCAAGCCCAACTTTTAACCACCTGATTGGGTCCCTTTTGGACAGAAATCTAGCTATGTGGTACTGCAACAGCACTACCCCGACACCGTTTACAAAGTAAAGCACTCCCAGGTATGTTAGGGGCATACCAAGCGTTGTTGTCTCATAAATGGTGAGCGTAAGGCCGAACTGTGCAATAAATACATATGATAAAAAGAACGGGGAAATTTTTTTCACAAAGTTACTGTCCCTTATTGCCGTCAGATTGAAGCCAGAAAAGGCATGAGAGCTTTCCTTCAATCCTATGAACAGTGATGATGAAGCAAGTATTGTGATGCCAGCCAATATAAATGCATTAGAATAACCCAGAAAGCTTATGGCAACACCTCCAAATAGCGGCCCAAGGGCCCATCCAAGATTTACGCCTATTCTCATAAGTCCATAATTCTTTATCAGTTCACTCTGGCCTCTTCCTAGGTCTCCTATGTATGTGTTGTATGCGGAAAATGTGGCGCTGCCAAAAAGCGATTGGATTAGGCCAAATCCGGAAATCAGGACGTATCCAGGAATGAGCAGGCTGAGCCCCATAGCCACCAGTGCAGCTGAATTGAGCAGCTGTGCCAAAACCATCGTGTTCCTTCTTCCTCTTCTGTCGGAAAGCATTCCTCCAAAAAATTGGCCAAGCGCTCCGGTAACTGCCAGCACAACATAGTAAGCTCCAACCAGAAGCAGTGGCATTCCTTTCCTGTAAAGCACCAGCCCCAAATATGGGCTGACCATGGAAATGGAGAACGTCCTGAAGGTTCCCACAAGAAGTATTCTGAAGAGCCCGCTGTTCATGCCCATCCTGCTGGATATCAAGTCTGTTTGCCCGCCCTTATTTTGCGCCGTTATATTAAAATTTGTTGCATGTGGATCAGAGCAGAAGCCCATTTTCAAAATTTATCCCGCATATCCTCCTGTCCCCGTTCATCGCGCACGCTGGCATCTGGGGTTCCGTGTGATAGATCCCAACCCTGAGGCCTGAATCTATGGCAATCCCACCCTGGTTCACCTCCCCCAGCGCAGTTTTGATATATGAAAATGAGTCTATTAGCGCTTCAAGCGCGTTCTTTTCTTTCATCAAATTTATAATCCTGAAAGCCGTCAGCACCCTCATGTTCTGTTCGCCTATCCCGGTAAGCGCAGTAGCTCCGGTTTTATTTAGTGCATAAAATCCAGCCCCTGCAATGGCAGCATCACCTATTCGTCCTGGCATTTTTCCCCTCACTCCACCAGTTGATGAAGCAGCCACATACCAGCCATCATCCGTTGCAGCCACAGCGCCTATCGTATCTCCGCCTTCCCCAATCCCGTAACCGCGCATTCCGTTGCCTCCCGCTATCAGTGAATGGGGTGTTTTCATCATCACATCAAGCGCAGCCCTTATGGGGCTTTTGAGATAGGCAGCTCCCACCGCCCCAACCTTTAGTGACCTCCCATCCATTATACCTGCATCCATCTGAACCATGCCCTCTGAATTTGGGGCTGCACCCCTTCCGGCATTGAAAAGCCCTGTTTCCTCCATGAACGCCAGAGCCTCAACCACTGCACTGATGGGATCCCCTGCCCTTACAAGTTCAATGCCAATATCAAGTGCCTTGCCCAGCGCGAGGAGTATTTCGCTGTCATTCCTGACCCTTCCGGCACCGCCATGAACAGCAAACGACATTTATGTTCAACCGTTTAAAATATCATCAACCTTGATGCGTTCCTGTTTCCATGTATCCCTGTCCCTAACCGTTACAGTACCGTCTTCAAGCGTCTGACCGTCAACAGTTATGGCCTTCGGTATTCCAGCTTCATCAAGTCTGGCATACCTTTTACCTATGTATCCCTTATCATCTAGAATTACAAAGTAGCCTGACCTGACCAGCATATCCTTTATTTCAAGAGCCTTTTTTATCATTTCATCCTTTGAAACCAGAGGCAGCACAGCCACCACCTTCCTGAGCAGTTCTTGGGGCAGCGAAAGTACGTTTCTGCCTTCCCTCTTTCCATAAGCGTAGTAAATGGTTGTAAGCAGGAGCCTGTCCAGCCCATATGAAGGTTCAACTACGTGTGGCACAAACTTTCTGACCTCTTCTCTTTCAACTTCCTCTATAATTTTGTAATCGTCCTGGAGCAGCTTGATGCCACCGGCAAATACATCATTTCCCATTTTCTCTGGAACAGAGGCCATTATTTTTTCCCAGGCATCAGGATGGTTGCGCTTTACAGCATCATCCTTAAGGCTGATCCTGGTCCTTGTGCTGATGGCCCTTTTCTCGATTGCCATAAGCTCCTGCCCTGTTTCCCTGGCATGCGCTTTGAGGTCATAGTCCGTCCTGTATGCGAGGCCTGCAACTTCGGTCCAGCCCATTTCTTCAAAAAAAACTTCGTGGTCAAACGTCTGTGCTGAATAATGTGCCCTTTCGCCTACAAGTTTCTCAATGAACCTCTGTTTTGATTCAGGAACTCCAAGTGCCCTTACAAATTTGAACGATTGCGTTAGGAAGTGGGCAAGCCATGCGCTCTTTACAACCCCTGTCCTGTACGCTTCTCCTGGTGTCAGCAGTTCAGGTTCCCCCTTATCCCTGACCCTTTCATGAAGTAAAGGCAGTTTGACACTTTCATCAAGCGATGGCGCGTGTTCATCATGGGGGTCCATAAAAAGCTCAAGCTCCATCATGTGAAATTCCCTGAGCCTTATCATTGACTGCCTGGGTGATATTTCATTCCTGTAACCCTTACCTATCTGGGCTATTCCCATGGGCACCTTTCCCCTGTTAATGTCCAGCAGCGTTTTAAATTCCACAAAAATTCCCTGAGCAGTTTCTGGGCGGAGGTATCCCTTGTTATCTGCATATGGCCCGATGTTTGTTTCAAACATGTTCAGGAATTGCTTTACGTTCCATTCAGTGGCGCCGCAATTTGGGCACTTGACTTTGTTCTGATTGAGCAATTCATTCATATAACTGATGCTTGCGTTTTCGTTAACCGTGATGCCTGATTCTTTTAGCAGATGGTCAGCGCGGTACTTGCTGCCGCACTTTTTGCATTCAGCCATTGGGTCCTTAAAATTATCAACGTGCCCTGAGGCCTTAAGTACCCTTGCAGGCATTATTGCAGGTGAATCT
>JBMFVR010000130.1:0-3941 GCA_049965895.1 Nitrososphaeria archaeon
GAGTGCAATAAATATTGGCAGAACCGATGTTGTAGAGAAAAGTATAAGGCCAGAAACAGCCATCAGCGCACTGAAGACCAGCAGGAACTTCTTCCTTCCAAACAGGTTACCGTACCACGTCAGCAGCAGGTTGGACATAACGTTACCCAAGACCACTACAAACAGAGCAAGTCCCACGTATACAGGTGAATAGCCAAGCACGGAAAGGTAAATCGGTGTCATTACGCTTACGGCGCCGAATATAAATGTGCGAAATCCCTTAGCAATCATTATGAAGCTGAGCTGATTCAATACACGTAAATGAAATTTTACTGCTTAAAAATTTTTGGCTGAGGTGTATTTGTAGGAACATTAATATTTTTCTACCCTACACATTACAGCATAATTTGACTTTAAAGTTAAGGTATCAAGGTGGAACCATAGTGCTGAGCGAACCTGTCGACCTTCCGTTCGTAAAGTATGACGGCAGGTCCGAAAATTACCGGTGCCTTGGCATGAACTACAGGGAGCTTAAGGAGAGCCTTGACAGGTTAGGCATAGAATATGTTGATGAGGTGCACGAGATACAACCCCCTCTGGAAGCCTTTTTTCATGGAACCCTAAGAAAGTATCAGGAGGATTCTCTTGGCATGTGGCGCAAAGCAGGAATGAGAGGAGTAATTATGATACCCACAGGAGGCGGCAAGACCATCATTGCCCTGAGGGCAATTTATGAGCTCAGGGAGTCCACTCTGATTCTTGTACCAACTATTGACCTCATGAACCAGTGGACAAGGAACATTAGGGAAGTGCTTGGCATAACAGCAGGAAAGCTAGGAGGTGGAAGTCAAAATGTGCTTCCAGTCACGGTTGCAACATACGATTCTGCACTGAGCAGGATCACGCACATTGGCAATAGGTTCAGCCTGCTGATTGCTGATGAATGTCATCACTTGCCCGCCCCAAGTTACTCCGAAATTGCCCTTTACTCTACTGCACCTTACAGGATGGGACTTACGGCAACTCCTGAAAGAGAGGACGGCCTTCACAAAGAGCTTGACACTATCCTAGGGCCGATCGTTTTCAGACTTTCGCCCAGCGACCTGGCAGGCACATACCTTTCTGAATTTAGGCTGATAAGGATAACTGTGAATTTGGATGAAGAGGAACTAAGGGAGTACAGGAAATATTATGAATTTTACTCCGGATACCTGAAGAGGAAGGGTATATTTATGAAATCCCCCCGCAGCCTGCTCAGGCTAATAATGCTCAGCAACAGGGATCCGGAGGCAAGGCGCGCGCTGCTGGCCAGGAATGAGGCCATCAGGATATCACTTAATGCAAGAAGTAAGATAGATGCGCTCGTTGATGTGCTAAATAGATACAGGGGAAAGAAGGTCATAGTTTTTACCCAAAACAATGAACTTGTATACAGGGTCTCGCGTGTGCTTTTGATTCCTGCAATAACTCACCTTACCCCCAGGGAAGAAAGGGAATTCATACTGAAGAACTTCAGGGAAGGCAGGTACAGGGTGATTGTCACTTCCAAGGTGCTTGATGAGGGAATAGATGTGCCAGATGCTTCGGTAGGGATCATAATGAGTGGTACAGGAAGCTCTAGGGAATTTGTGCAGAGGCTTGGCAGGATACTCAGGAAGGCCAGCGGAAAGAGTGCAGAATTGATCGAGATAGTTACAAGGAACACCACTGAGCCAAGGGCCAGTTACAGGCGCAAAAGAACCATGATGAAGGAGAGGATGGATAAGGATGAAATATGACATAAGGCCAGAATATGCTGGAGCTGATCACGCCTATCTGGTGAACATGATTTCAGAGGTTATTAAGGGCTCAATCGGAAAGAGACGCGGAGAGATTGACAGCAGGGTAAAGGAAATTGAGGCATATGGAGATTACAGAATGGTCAGGGGTTTCTATGAAATACTGCTGAATTATTGTACATTTGAGCCGGAAATTGAGCTCAACCCCGGCCCTATGAGGGACTTTGCTTTTGCAAGAATGAGCGAAATTGGCATTTACAGCCCAAAGGTAGCAGAGAATGTTATAAGCGAAGGCGCGTCTAAATTTGGAATAAGCAGGGAGAGGTTCAAAAGTGCAATGTGGTCTGATCTACCTGAAAATGCGGTGCTAAGAGAATTCAGGGAACCGACAGATATAATTATGGAGTATAACTTCCGCCTTGTTAGTTCAATGCTTACAAGGTCACTGTATGTGAGGTTCTGGTTATCTGACAAATGGAAGGATGCACTGTGGGCTGTTAAAAGACTAGGACTCATGTACCAACTTGAAAATCAATCTATATTGGTTGATGGTCCTGCTTCGCTAATTCACAATGCCAGAGCATACAGCCTAGGAATATCCAGGCTTTTTTACTTCATATCAAGGGCAAAAAGCTGGTGGATTGAGGCGGGCATCATGAAGGGAAAAAGCATCAGGGTGCTCAGGGCAAGCAGCGATGACCCGATAATGTCAGGAAGCGGGGAAGTATCTTTTGACAGCGAAGTTGAGAGAAAGTTCTATCAGGACTTTATATCTCTAAAAAGTGGCTGGAAGATCATGAGAGAGCCAGAGCCACTCAGGGCAGGAAACTACACCATCATACCTGATTTTCTGTTTGAAAAGGATGGAATAAGGGTTTATATGGAAATAGTTGGTTTCTGGACACAGGAGTACCTTGAAAGGAAATTCAGAAAGCTGAGCGAGTTGAAGGTTGAAAATCTAATCGTTGCGATCGATTCTGCAAATTACAGAGGAAAAATTCCGGAAATTGCTGGAAGGGTCATGATTTACAGGAAAACGCCGGACGCATTTAGAGTTCGCAGGCTACTGAGTGAAATTGAGCAACCCATGAAGGATGAACTGCTAAAAAGAGCAACTAATGTGAAGGTTGATGGTGACTGTAGAACACTGCGCGAGATTGCATTAGGTAACGACCTACCTGAGGACGTTTTAAAGGAGGCTTTTATAAATCATAAACCTCGTGGCTACATATTTGATGGATCAAACCTGATAAGTGAAATTATGGCAAAGAAGCTCAGGGATGAAATAATTTCCCTTGGCGAAGCTGACGCAAATACAGTAATTGAATTTCTGAATAAAAGGGGCATGGATGCTAATATTTCAACGCTCGTTGCACTTGGGTTTGAAATAGAGTGGATTGGGCTGGAGGCCAGAATAAAGGTGAAATAGCTACAAAAAGGTTTTTTGGTATAAGCTTATAAGTAACATTAGCATGACCCTAATTTATGTCGATTAATGCTAATATAACAAAAAAGGAAAGGGATTGTCTTGTTAACATATGGCAGGGCTCAAGGGAGGGGTTTCCGGTGAGGGTTACATCCCTTGCTGAATCTTTGAAAATAAAACCGCCAACGGTTGAGGAGTTACTTGAAAGGCTTGAAAACAAGAAGTTAATAATCAGGAACAGAGGGATGGTGATGCTCAGTAATGAAGGAAAAGCAATTTACAGGAGAATTATGATGGGTCACCGTGCGCTCGAAACGTTTCTGGTTCAGTGTGGTGACAATGCTGACAGAGCCTGCAAAATGATAAGTAACTTTGACTACCTGATAGATGAGGGCACAGCGTTATTGATACTTTCCAAAATAGGCAATCCGACAAACTGCCCCCATGGAAACCCAATAATTGAAAGCTAGGTGACATTAAATGGTGTATATAAATCTCTGGAACCCTGAAAACGTGGGGCTTTTGTCTGCACTTATAATATCGTACCTGCTTGGAATAGTGCATGGTATAACCCCTGATGAACACACGTGGCCCATCACTTTCTCATACTCTGTTGGGACATTCAGTACAAAGGGTGGAGCAAAGACCGGTCTTGTATTTTCGAGCGGGTTCACTGCCCAGAGAGCCATCCTGTCTGAGATAAGCTACTTGGCATTGGCAGGAATTTTTATGACAGCTGCAGCCTTCGACATAACATA
>JBMFVR010000131.1:0-3917 GCA_049965895.1 Nitrososphaeria archaeon
ATTTTAAAATACCAGATATAGTAAAAGGAAAAATTTTAAAATTTATTTTATTATTGTTAGGTTTAAAAACTGGGAATTTGTACCTTTTCGTTAATAGCCCCGGGCGGGACTACGAAAAAAAGGTATAAATCCCTTGTCCAGCTCATAGCTATTGATTGATGGATATTTATCGGTCAGATAAAAATTTTCAGACGGCATATAATAAGATTGATGACCCGGACTTGAAGGCGTTCATAAACTACATCAGGCTGCAAAATTATAGCGTGCAAAGGATACTGAAATATATCAATGTGATCCAGAATATAGAAAAGCTGATCAAAAAACCTATGAGATCAGCGACACAGGAAGACCTTAAGCGCACAGTAGAGTATGCTGTAAGCAAGAAGCCCTAGATGAGGGTAACAATACTCAAGGTTCTGAAAGTTTACTACCGCTGGTTCAGAACCGGCAGCATCAACAGGAACGCGCCTTATCCTCCCGAGATAGCATGGATCAAGACGACCCTGAGCCAGAGGGAGATCCAAGAGTCCGAAGTCCTGACAAAAGATGAAATCATAGCACTTATTGATTCAACATCTGCGCCGAGAGATAAAGTGATCATAGCGGTATTAGCTGAGGGGGATTCAGGATCGGGAAGATACTGCCCGCAAGGATTGGGAATATAAAATTTGATGAACATAGAGCAAGGATCGTGATAACAGGAAAGACCGGCCCGAGGATTGTTCGATTGATCACTTCGGTGCCATTGCTTTCCAGGTGGCTTGATGTTCATCCAAAAAAGCAGGATCCGGAAGCTCCCTTGTGGGTCTCCAGCTACGGGCAGGCAATATCATACAGACAATTCATTAATAAGCTGAAAGAATATACAAAAAAGGCTGGGATCCAGAAGAGGATATATCCGCACCTGTTCAGGCACACCGTGGCAACACAGGCGGCAAGCTACCTGACAGAATATGAAATGCGGATACGGTTTGGGTGATCTGCCGGTTCGGACACTCCATCGCGCTATGTCCACATGAAAGATATAGATGAAAAGATTATTTCTGTGTATGAGAACAGGAAGCCCGAGCCGGTGAAGCCCGCGCTGCTGCCCGTCAAGTGCCCGAGGTGCGGTGCCGAAAACAGCCCCGGCACGCGTTTCTGCGGCAAATGCGGATCCCCGCTCAGCATGGCTGAGATAGCAAAGCCAGAGGTGAATGTGGAATTAATGAGGCAGCAGGTGCTAGAGCTCCTGAAACAATTTGAAATACTGAAGCACGACCTACAGGAATTGAAAAAACAATATTTAAATAGCAAAAAAGGCAGCAAATAATATTATTGAAAACCATAATTATATTGCTAATGCTGTTGATGGCTTCCCTACTGGTAAGCACGCCGGCAGCTGCGCAGAGCAGCATGCAGTTTGCTGTTCCGCCAGATTACTACGAATATCTTGCAGCACAGTTCCCCGGCACTGAAAATATAAATTTTGGCGTTGTCTCGAATGTCGCAGTAAACGTTTATGTCATGACACAGCAGCAGTTCGCGGCATTTAACAGTACAGGCTATTCAGGTTATGTCTTTTCAGCTTCCGGCACCTTAGTCAACGGCACAATCAGGGGAAACGGAATATATTATTTGGTCGTGTACAATAACATATCCAGCCAGACAGCCAATGTAATCCTCCAATACGCATTTCAGGCCGTGAGCATAACCTATTATCCCGGGGCGCCCGCCCCCACGGGAATAGCGGATTACGGCGTTATGAATAGGTCAGGCACAATCGTTCCGTATAAAATTATGGCCAAAGGAATAACGGGCTTTGCGGAGATATTTTCTATCAGAGCTTACAACGCAACACCACCAATAAACGTATCCCCCTATGGGGCAAGCCTCCAGCTGAACATAGATATGCAGGTCAATACAACGCATGGGACATATGTATACTGGCTGCAGGATGTTGCCGATTTTAATACAAATAACGATACTGCATCCTTCGGGGACAACATCTGGAATTCCACGTCTAGTTACGCAAACATGAGCCCTATCCTCGGCAATGGCAGCATATCGCCTTTTGGAAACCAGACCGCGTACATATTTGAGACGCAGGAGTTTCATTATTCCTTGCCACTGCCTTTTCTGCTTTCCATAAACATATTTAATACAACAAACAATCAGGTGCAGGTACAGTTCAGCTACCAGCTTAACGGCTCAGCTCCGGTAATATTTGACACGCCGGCAATCAATGTCAACGGACTTAAAAGCTACGCCCTACTGGTCAATGGCTTTAACAATAATCCAAGCGGTGTATATTATGATGCGGAGCTCGTATTCGGAGGCGAAGGAAATGGTGAAACAACAAACTTTAGTGCCATGAACGCAAAGTTGAACATGTGGTACACTCTGTTCAACGGCAGCGTAATGGAACCATATTCTGTTTATACTTTTGGCAGTGATACGCAGGAAGCCGCAGACAACCTCCAGACGACGATGGCCAATGCGATGCCGACAGTAACTCTGGGTTCTGTAGATCCTTCAACAGTATATTTACTTTCAAATCTGAAGCCGGTGACACTTTATGCCGGGCAGCCCGCAGGACAATATAATCCATTACTAGTTTATATGTTGGTTGCTATAATTATTATAATAATTGGCATTTCAGTGAAATTAACAAGGTGGAAACCAAAAGAAGGAGTTGTCTATAAATCATTTGATCCGCATCCAAAAACGCACATAACAACCAGATGTACTTGGCCTGAGATACCGCGCTTTACTAGCGATGCCTTTATTGAAGGAGAAGAGTTTAAACGGGGACAACCCACTTTTGTTCCGTGCACTTTTTCTTTACGTAAAAATGTTTATGAAATACATATGAATGATAAAATATATTTTATCAACAAAAAATATGTATATGTTTCAAAAAAGAAGATCAAATATGATGCAGAAGACGGAAAAGGCAGGCTGATCTACGGCCTCACTCATATAGTATATCAAGTAAAGATAAAAGATGTTACAAAGCTCAGCACCACGTATCCCCCTCCCCCCTAAAGACCGAGTGTGGGACACTATTCTAGCATGCTCATCTATCAAAGTTGAATAGATTGTGCCACAGGCCGATGCAGAATAAAGCGCTGTCAACCCTGTCATCGCGCCTCTGGGACACGCCCCATCCAAGCATTTTCTTGTCGGCAGCAAATCCAGCCTCTGAATTGCTCCTCTGGTGGTACTGCTTCAGGTAAGACATTGTATTTGACAAACAGCTTTCTCCTGTGCTTTTTTTGCTGCCCGTTGTTGCTCACCTTTGCCATATCCTTCAGCTCTCTCGCGTAAGATTCGTAGTTCTTCTTAATAGTGAGCGAATACCGGTGCCGTCACCTGTTATATCGGATTCAGTGATGCCCTTCTTTTTCAGCAGAAGGACGTGCAGGTTGTGCACCGCAAGCATGACCTCGGGGTCAGAGTACAGCCTCTCCACTGTCTTGTAGGAAACCTCTATTTTTGATAACATTGCGAATATTGCAAGCATGTTTGAGAACATCCTGTTTGACTTGGCAACGAGCTGCTTGATTAAAAGCAGCTTGACCCTGTCCTCCAATGGCAGGGAGTAGGGATGCCCTGCCGATTTCTCTATATGTATGGTGCTGACAGCCTCATGTATCAATGGGTCAAGCATTTTCATTGCCGTGCTGACCCTCCTTGAGAACTGCTGCTCGTATGTCCTCCAGTCCCTCCTGTCTTTTGGATGAGTTAGCTTGTACTCTTCACCGATGTAATCGTTGATCTCCTTAAGTTTGCTCTGGATATCGTCGCTGTACATCCTGCCCATGCCTTATGTATAAACCGGGAAGTTTAAAAATTCGTTCCTTTATATATAAAGCAATGGCGGAATTCGTTACGGTTTTTATAAAGTAAATATGTCATAATAGTGTCCCACAGTC
>JBMFVR010000132.1:0-3874 GCA_049965895.1 Nitrososphaeria archaeon
CTACTATAGTCCAATTTTAACGAGGTGAAAGCACGAACATCCTGAAAACTTTTTCAAATTTTTTTACAAGTTTCAATCCTACTATAGTCCAATTTTAACCCGATTTTAAATTATGTTGATTATTAATATGGTAGTAACTTTAACGTTAGAAAGAGAGATATTTGAATTAAATAGAATTGATGCGCCTGAAAAGATTTCAGGAAAAATAAGGTATACCGGTGATATGATCGAGGTTGACGCGCTTTATGTCAAAGTTGCACGTTCACCCTATCCTCATGCAGAAATTTTAAGTATAGATACAAGCGAAGCTTCTAATTATGCTCGAATAATCACTGCAAATGACATACCTGGGGAAAAATTAATTGGTTATTTGGTTAGAGACCAACCTTTGTTAGCTTTCGAAAAGGTAAGGTATGTTGGAGAACCTGTCGCGTTATCAGTTTCAGAAGACCCTCTAAAAGCAAAGTTGGGGGCTGATAAAGTCAAGGTTAAATATAATCCTCTAAAGCCTGTATTAGCAATAGCTGATGCTTTTACAACTGATAACATTAAAGTTCATTCAAATGGTAATATTAAGGAGAATTTTGTTATGAGAAATGGGGATGTGGATAAAGGCTTTAAAGAATCTGATATAATCATAGAAGGAAAATATGAGTTTCCTTATCAAGAACACGCTTACCTTGAAACCGAAGCCTGTCTTGCGGTACCGACCAATGATGAAATTACAGTAATTGGCAGCATGCAGGTTCCCTTTTCAGTTGAAAGGACAATACGAGCAGTTCTAGGGAAAACCGTGAAAAAAGTTCGGGTAATACAGGCCACTACAGGCGGCGCCTTTGGTGGAAAAGAAGACGCTCCTGATGAAGTCTGCACGCAGGTAGCTTTGGCAGCGTACATAACTAGAAAGCCATGTTTCCTTATGAATAACAGAAAAGAATCCTTTATAGGACATCCCAAAAGGCACCCTGGGTATATTATAAGAAAAATTGGCGCTCTTAAAGATGGTACACTAAAAGCTTTAGAAGCAAAAATTTACCTAGATGGTGGAGCTTACACTTCTCTATCACCTAGAGTTCTCTTTCAATCAATGTTTGCAACTGTAGGTCCATATTATATACCTAAAGTCTATATAGAAGCTTATGTCGTTTTTACCAATAAAGTGCCTTCAGGTGCCTTTAGAGGTTTTGGTATACCTCAGGGAACTTTTTCTTCTGAAACTCAAATTAATGAACTCGCTAAAAAACTAAATATTGATCCAGTCGAACTAAGGTTAAAAAACTTAGTTTTACCAAACGGTAAAACGTCTTGGGGGCAAACTTTACCAAATGACGTTGGTGTTAAAGATTGCCTTTTATTAGCTTTAAATAAGTTTGGTAAAACATTTAATTTAAAAATTGAAGGAACCAAAGCAAAAGGTATAGGATTAGCAATAGATATACACGGTTCAAGTTTGGGTCCTGAAGGAACAGATATAGGTTCGGCTATAGTTGAGTTAAGTGAGAAGGGAGAAGTAAATGCCAAAGTAGCCTTGACGGAATATGGTCAAGGAATTCATACGGGTTGGGTGGAGATTATCAGGAAGGTCACAAACATAAGTCCGGATTTAATTCATATAATATATCCGGATACTGCAACCATGTATGACAGCGGACCTACAGTTGCTTCTAGGAGCACAATAGTGGGCGGAAGAGCTTTATTGGAAGCGGCAATTAATTTCAAGACCTCGTTGCTAAAAGCTGTTTCGGTGCTTTATAATGAAAAAGTTAATGAATTGTTTATCGATGGTGACGCCATAAAATCAACAAACGGGCACGAATATAAGATAAAAGAGATGGCTGAAATGGCTAATAAAAAAGGAATTAGAATCATAGGAGAAGGTTTTAATAATATAAAAGAAGGTTTATTTTGGAATAAACTTCAAGGACAAGGTGTACCTTGGAAAAGTTACTCATTTGCCACTCATATGGCAGAAGTCGAAGTTGATCTAGAAACAGGCAAAGTAAGCGTAGTAAAATACTGTGCAGTGCAAGATGTGGGCAGAGTTATAAATAAAAAACTTGCAACAAGCCAGGTATATGGTGGTGTTGTTCAGGGTCTAGGGTATGCACTTACAGAAGAGTTAAAGTTTGATAATAATGGCATATTGCTTACAAACTCATTTTTGGATTATATGATCCCAACCTTTGCTGATGTACCGTCAGAAATATGCGTTGATTTCGTTGAAACTTATAATGAAGATGGACCATTTGGAGCTAAAGGACTAGGAGAAGTACCTATAGAACCTGTAGCCGCCGCGGTTGCCAACGCCGTTGCAGACGCAATAGGAAAGCCGATAACATCAATTCCTATAACACCTGAAAAGGTTTTAGTCGCTTTAGGTAAAATAGGTGGTCAAAAATGAAAAGCTCTGAATATCTGTTGCCAATGCCTGCGTTTGAATACATTAGACCTGCATCCATAAAAGAAACTGTTGAGCTTCTTTCTGAAGAAAGTACTTTTCCGATAGCTGGAGGGACAGACCTTGTAATTTTGATAAATAATGGAAAGATTATTCCCAAAAAGGTGGTGGACATCACAAGGCTAGGGTTGTCTTATATAAGGGAAGAAAATGGAGAAATAATTATAGGTTCCAATATAACTTTTCAGCAAATAGCTGAAAGCGAAAAGTTAAGGCGTTATGCATGTTTAGTGGAATCAGCAAAGAGCATAGGTACGTGGCAGATAAGGAATTTGGCGACAATAGGCGGCAATTTGGCGAACGCTTCCCCTGCCGCCGATTCAGTTCCCCCGCTTTTAACGTTAGATTCTAAAGTTGTAATTGTAGGTAAAGATGGTGAAAGAGAAATAAACATGGAAGATTTCTTTTATGGCCCAAGAAAAACAGATCTTAAGAAAGGTGAATTAATCAAAGAGATCAGGTTTATGATAAATAAAAAGTTACAAAGCGGGTGGGAAAGGATAGGCAGAAGAAGCCAGAACACTTTATCGGTCGTGAGCGTTGCTGTAAGCGGAATCGTTGAAAACAGAAAGTTTTATAATGCAAGAATAGCTTTGGGTGCAGCTTCCCCTTATCCTATCCTTGCTTTGAGGGCAATGCAGAGCATCGAAGGAAAAGAGCTAACTGATGAAATTATTGAAGCTGTAGCGTTTGAAGCCTCAAAAGAATCAAAGCCAATAAGCGATGTCAGAGGAAGTGCAGAGTACAGACGAATTGCTATAACAGCTTTAACTAAAAGGTTGCTGAAATCTCTGGCTGAAAGTGAAATAGAATGAAGATAAGCTTTAAGCTGAATGGAAATGATATAAATGTCGATTCGCCAGTAAACATAACTTTAGTCGACCTCTTACATGATTATTTGGGAGAAACAGGGGTCAAAAAGGGCTGTGGAACTGGGGAGTGCGGATCTTGCACGGTTTTGCTTGATGGAAAACCAGTTACCTCATGTCTAGTTTTGGCTCCACAAGCAGAAGGTAAAGAAATAACTACAATATCTGGGGTAATAAATACAGAAATAGGAAAAAAACTCATGGAAAACTTTATTAAATATGACGCCGCGCAATGCGGTTACTGCATTCCCGGCATGGTTACTACGACCTTTGCACTTTTGAATAGCAAGAGAAAACCTCTCTCCGAAGATGAAATTAAGTATAACATGTCTGGGAATTTATGCAGGTGTGGGGGTTACCCTGCACAGATAAAGGCAATAAAGAAAACTTCTCAAGAGATATAAACATAACAAATAGTTGTAATTTCTTGAAATTATTAACGCGCTGTTTCATGTTCATATCTCTCTGTTTCCAATTGCTGCACTGGCAGCTTCCTCCGTCCATCCCACTTCCTATAGAACGCCTGCACTGGTGTTTCTAGATTATC
>JBMFVR010000133.1:0-3822 GCA_049965895.1 Nitrososphaeria archaeon
TGGCTCATACCCAAAATTTGGCACAAAAGAAAGGTCCTGATGGCAGAAAAAGCATTACTGGTTAAGCTTGTTAACCCTGGATGCCTTTTTGTTGTACCTTAGATTATTATGAAATACTGTTACCTGCGGGACTACTGATGTAAAGCAAAATGTTTATCTATTATTGGGTTAATAAAAAATTATGCAGTTGAATTATAAAGCCTTTAAACCCATAATGCTTGAAATAACTATTTCATTGATATTAGCTTTTATAATTTTATTCCAATTTTTGCTTTTGTTTAAAGGGTATCCCGGTTTTCAGAATTTTCTTATGCCAATTGCATTTAATAATAATATATTTAAATTTTTAAATATAAATATATTTACTCAGTACTCTATTATAAATCCGCTGCCAGAGGGCTCTATGGTGTTAACTTTTATGGAATCAGTATTATGGTTATTCGCCAAGCTGATGCCATTGTATTCAGCAGAAAAATTATATTATTATTTTACTTTAGTAGCGTTTATCTTTTCATCTTTTAGATTATCTGATTTGTTCACAAAAAATTTCTTCCTTAAATCAATTGGTGTATCATTTTTAATATTTAATCCAGCGATCATCATCATAGTAGCCAGGGGTGACCCTGAAACCATGCTATCTTTTGCATTCCTTTTTGGTAGCGTTTATTTTATGTTTAAGGAAACGCAAATCCACAGGAGACCGCCTTCAATTGGGTGGATTTTATCTTGGATTTTCATTATTTTGACAATTTATCAAGAACAGATCTTTGTCCTAGGCTTCCCTTTATATCTCTTAATTTTATTTTTTAATGTAATTATAGATAATAAAGAAAAGTTACAGACAAAAATAAAGGATTTTATCTTTGATTTTTCATTTACAATAACAATGGTTGTTTTGTTAATATTACCCGATATTATACCATTATACTTAAATGGGTATGCGGGAGCTTTTTTTTCAAATCCAGCACGAGCAATATATCAATTTTATGCTTCGCCAATTTCTCTTATGTTGCTTGAACCCTCTTCTATGATTTCATCTCGACTAACATATGGAAAATTGTTTCCTATTATATGGGAATTTGCCACTTTAATCGCCCTGATTTTAATAATAACCGGTTCTATATTGTTCAACAAAAAATGGGGTCTATATTATGCAATAATTATTACAACAGCCGCCATGATCGGTGCAGGTCCCGCTTCACCATTCTTTAAATTTGTTAAACTTTTATATAATTATATACCCGGATTAATTTCCGTAAACGCTTCATATTATTGGGATTGGACAATCATTGCACCTGTCTACTTTTTACTGCTTATGAGCATTTTTTCAGGATTTAGATTTCCAAAATCTAAATTTCAAGGTTTTGAAAGTAAAATAAAAGTAAAAAAACTATTCTTAATAATCCTCACGTTTTTACTGATCTTCTCTATGGTTGTCCCTGTATGGGCGCAGGCTTATTATGGGGCTAATGGAATAAATAACCAATGGGGGAAGTACATGCCAGCTTCATACAGCCAGATCTATCCAGCTTTGTCAAAGCTAATGCAAAATACGTCTGGGGCAGTAGCAGTGTTTCCTCCAGATTATCAACTTTACTTTTTCAATATTTCGGATTGGTTCCTAAATCCCCTTCTTGCATATCCTCATGAAAGGACTGTAATCCTAAGCTCTTATCCATTTGTATGGAATACAGAAACCAAATATTTTTACTGGGTGTACAGGTTATTTTATGAAAATAGAACGCAATATATCGGTCAGTTCATGGCCCTTGGGGGTGTAAAGTACTTTGTAGTTTTAACAAACGCTCAATCAGGGGGTTATGATGGTAATTATATGCCTTTTTCTGATGGGATGAACGCAAGCCAACTTATGGCGCATCAACTTAATGTATATCCTGTTTATTTTGGAAATGGCTTTACGATATATAAAAACGGTTATTACTCTGGTGCAGTTCAAAGCTACTCAAGCTTTTCCCTATTGGCTGGTGGTTATAATGAATTGACTTACCTTCCATACTTTGGTTTTAATCTTACTAATTTGGGGCTTATCAGCATGTATGACCTTAACCCATCTAACTTCTGGCAAGTGATTAACCGTACTTCACAAATATTTACACCTTCTACTAATTACTTAAATGGCCTAATTTTACACGGAATTTCAAATCCGATTTATGCTACCGAATATGTAAATGAGTCAGCACCGCAAAATCCATCCCAAACCTGGATTAACTATTTTTCCACATATATTAGTTTTTATCCTGGTTTTATGGAGCCCTACCCAGTGGCAGTTACTGATTCAAAATCAAGCCTTCTGGTTCCCATTAATGTAAAACAAGCAGGAAATTATTCTATTTATATTGAGATGAGATATTCCAGTGACAGTATTTTTCCAGGTGGAAAGCTTGAAGTTTCGCTTGGTAACAACGCTTGGGTTTTCAATACAAGTAGCGGATATGATGGACTTACAAATACTTTTGTTTATCAAAACATAACCTCTTATCTTAAGGGCAATCAGAATTTAAACATTACATCTTTAAGTGGATGGAACGCCGTAGGAGAAATATTTATTATTCCTAAAGGAAGCTACCAAAGGGCTTATACAGAATTTAATAAGGCAATACAATTAAACAATATTACAATTTATCAAATTGTTCCGGGAAATGAGCTTGCAACCAACCTTACAGAAAAAGGTATAATACAAATTGATGGTAACAGCCTTGGCACAAGTCCAAACGCATTAATTCCAAATGGGCAAATGGCATTTATGCAAAACACAAACAGCAAGTTAGATTCTTTACAGCTGCAAACTATATCAAACTCAGGCACTTTATATTTTATGGTACAAGATACAGATGGTGGCGTGTTAAATATTTCAGGCAGGAATTTTAGCAAAACTTTTGGGTTTTCGACAGGAATTTGGAGCGATCCGTATCATGTTAACAGTTCATATATTGCGGTACCGATAAGCTCAAGTTCTTCCAACTACGATATTACTTTGATAAATGGAAATGTTTTTATAGATGGCCTGGTATTTGTAAAAACTACACCAAACTTAGGGAACAGGTTGCCTAGTGTTACAAAAGGCCTATTAAACTACTATGTTCCTTGTGCACAGAATATAACAAATTTTTCTTATAATGTAAGCTCTGAAGAAAATACCGTCACACTTAAGTTCAGCTTCCTTTATACCGGCAGTGGTAAATCATGCCCCCTTATAAGTGTTATGTTTAATGCTACGCCTTATTATAATGCGCCAGTTTATTTAAAGGCAAATGTAACTCCAGGCTTTTACCTTGCTACAAATTTCGGGTACATAGGCTCTAATACACAATACTGCTTAAACCCAAGCCTATTTCAGAGAAACAGTTCAGGCTATATTTATATAGACGTAGTACCATATAGTTTGCCAGTGAATGCCGCAAAGGGGAAGTTGATCAATGTAAGTTTAGAGCTATTTTTCATAAAAAATATAACTTTTATAAAAGAACAAAGCCAAAAGGTTAGCAGAGGAAGGGTTATATTTACTAATGATGGATATCAAGTAGATGGATTAAGAGACATAACAATGGTGCGTCTTTTATATAATCCAAATTTAAAATCTTCAAATAACTCTGTAGATGTATTTCCTAGCATGTTTGGCATAAGTGAAACAATTTTAAACGCTAATGGTAGCTTAAAGGTAGGACTATCTTATGTTAACTTGATTATCATGATTTTTTTAGTTGATTTATTGCTTTTGGGCGTTCTATCCATATATTCGTTAAGAAGGTAGTAAACATGGATCGAAAAAAAACTTTTTTATTTTTAATTCCAAATTCACTG
>JBMFVR010000134.1:0-3819 GCA_049965895.1 Nitrososphaeria archaeon
GGAACGTTCATGGGCCTTGTGGACAGCCTCTGTATTACCGCTTCAACGCTTTCTGCATGAATTGTAGATATGCCGCCATGCCCCGTGGCAACGGCCTGCAGCAAGGTGTAAGCCTCCTCGCCTCTGACCTCGCCCACGATTATCACGTCAGGCCTCTGCCTGAGCGATGACTTTAACAGGTCAAAGAGGCCAATGTCCTGCGCAGCCTGGCCGGGCATTGCTTCCCTCGTTACGCTCGCTATCCAGTTGTCCCTTCTCAGGTTGAGCTCCCTTGTGTCTTCAATGGTGATCACCTTGCTGTTTTCAGGAATAAAAACTGAAATGGCGTTAAGGGTTGTGGTTTTTCCGCTGGCTGTGCCCCCGGCTATCAGCACTGATAGGTTCCTTTCAATGGCATACCAGAAATACGCCGCAAGCTTTGGAGATATAGTGCCAAAATTTATCAGGTCAACTACAGTTATTGGGTCGTACTTGAACTTCCTGATTGTAAAGTTTGTCCCCCTGCCAGCTACGTCTGAACCAAACGTCAGCTGTAACCTGTGACCCTCGGGAAGGGAGGCATCAAGCATGGGGTTTGAATAGCTCACCGATTTCCCGCAAATATATGCAAGCCTGAGGGCAAAGGCATCAAGCTCATCCTTTGTGCTGAAGGTCACATTGCTGGGTATAGATTCGTAGAACCTGTGCCACACATAAACGGGAAGGCCTGCGCCATTACAGGAGATGTCCTCTACATCAACATCGTGAAGCATCGGCTCGATCTTGCCGTAGCCAAGCATGTCTCTCATGATATAATAGCCAAGCTTTTCCGAATTGAAATTTTTCTTTCTCTTCTGGAACTCAGAGTCCAGGAATTTAACCATTTTATTATAAGTCTCAAGCTTTGGTCCAGTGGTAAAGGGAAATTTTTCAAAGATCAACTTCTTAGCCTCCTCCAGCATTGCTATGTCTTCCGGCAAAAGTGCTGGCTCAATGACATAATATTTAATTTCGCCATTTACATCCTTACCTATTCCCACGTATATTCCCTGCAACCCCTCGATATTTTTAACCTCAATCAGCTGCACGTTCTCAATAGAGGGCCTGATTTCTGCAGGCTGAGCCTCATTTTTGCTTTTGGACCTCCTGAACCACTTCAAAACTAAATAAACATTAACAAGCAGATAAATATAAGCTTAATCCTTCAAGCTTTTTGTCAGTTTTTTAGGCAAGCTGTGACCTTTTCAGCATTTCTGCAAAACGAACACCTATGAGGGAAAAATCTACTGCTGAAGTTGCAGGATGCTCTGTTTAAGTGAACTGAATACTTCATCAAAGCTGTTGGCTGAAATTGCCTTCACGCCGTACTTCCCAAGAACTGAGGATATGTCCTGGCTTATTGGGGGAATGAACACAATTGTCATATCAACGACGGCTGCCTGCTTGATATCATAAATCTGAGGCAACATTGAGAGAATTTTAACAAGGCTTGAACTGCCGCCAGCCATAACATTCAAAGCAAACACCTTATCATTTTTTCTGTAAATTGCGTCCATTTGATAATTCAGGCCGCTTGCCCCGGCAATCATGCTATCCACTTCATCATAACCATTTTCAACCATTACCCCCTTTATGAGTTCCAGGAACTTTAGGTAATCCACTGCAAACTTCAGTTTATCTTCAGACGGCTCAAAGCGGTGAATCTCAACAACATTCGCCTGCATCAGGTCAAAATCGTGCCCGTTCAAACAGTGCAATATGATCTTAGGATTTGTCACAACTTCCCCGTGAGCACTGCACCTGAACCAATAGCTTCTTTTAACAAGGTCTGATTTGCCTATTTCCCTTTTGTCAACTGGACTTGTAAGTGTTTTGCTGTCTTTTGTAATAAATTTATCAATTGAACCTATGAACCCGGTCCGGGGCTCTTCATATATCTCCTCTTTCTGCAAGGTTGCGTTATGAGTGGGACACGAAAGTTCAACGTTGTGCTTTATGCTGCCGCACACTGGGCACGCTATCAGGCTGCTTGATCTGAGGTCCTTTATCAGCCCGCTCTCGATCAGGCCGGTTATAGTTGAGGGGCTCAGGATTACATTACCTGCAGAGTAAATTGCCTGTCCACTTTCAATATCAACGTCTGGAATAATTTTGCCTCCTCCACTCAAATAGGGGATTATTCCCCTTATTTGCCTGTCCCTGAGCATATCCAGAAGTTCCACCAACTATAATCTATAGCTATTTTGAAGCGCCATATATAAAAATTTTTATGATGTTTAAGATCTATTGCATCAAGAATGCTTTACGCGCAGTTAAAATCACCTTTTCCGGATTCTCCAGCGGAAATGAATTATCCACGATCCATAATATCCAGTAGGGCCCATATAAAAAAATAAAAAATCACTTTTTTCTGAAATACATTACGGTTCCCGCAATCACTATTACTGCAACCACTGCTATTGCTGCATATTCGGCATAGTTTGCTGGCGGTGAAGTTACAGTTATCGTGTTTCCGCTGGCAAGGGCGTATCCCTTGATGTTCAATGTATAGGATGGGTCAGATACAACGCGGATCGAATATGTCTTGCCGTTAACTGATAGGCTCGCATTGTACAGTGTCTGTGAAGATGCTGATTTTGTAAATGTCGTTATGCCAGTTGCTGAGTTGTAAGTCCTTGTCCACTGGCTCAGAGGATCATTAAATGCCGAAAAGTTGATTGTGGGGATCTGTGAAATCTGCCCCAATGGTGCAGACATAAGTAAGGACATCATCATGAATTTGCCGCCCAATGGCGCAAAGAACGAATTGCCGATGAAATTGATATCCTCGCTCTTACCTTCAAAGTTAACGTCAAACTTGCTATCAACCCTGAAGCTCTTCCAGCCAAAGTTTCCCACAAATTTTCCTGAGCTTGTCCTGTTAAATATTCCAGAAACCCATGCGTTTATCAAGGTGGACCTGCTTATCACCATTGTAGTGGCATTTGCAACCAGCGACTTTGATTCAGTTACGCTCATGTTCAGCAGCGATATTGAGGAATTGTCATCCTCGTTCCGCAGCGCGTTCTGAAAGCTCATAAATGCTCCTGAGTCCCTGGGTATGCTGTTTGCTGAAAGCTTTAAGGAGTAGCTTGTGCCGTTGAGTTCATTGGAAACAAAGCTGTTTGATGGATAGGTGAAAATCATGTATACTGAATCATTCACCACTATGTTCGACACATTCTGAGCCGGATAGGCTGTCACAGTTACAGTTGCTGCGTTGGCAGCCATAGGAGAGAGCAGCATCATCGTGGATATCAGCGCAAAGATCAGCATTGCTGAAGTTTTTCCGTATATGCTTTTACCGATCATCGCATTCCTATATATTGATGGGCTATTAAGGAACGCCGTGAAACATGGTGGAACGATCCTGCTACTCACAATAGATGCCTGATGACATCCTCTTGCACTGTTCCAATGTCGCTGTCCTGTGTTAGCCGGCAATATTGGAACTTACTCAATGACAAAAAGGTAGCATTGTACCAGCAGTTGGTATCTTTTCAGGCGTAAATTCGGAACATCACTACAGACGATATATTACAAAAAGGTAGCATATAAATTTGTTTTATCCATAAATTTTATTGAAAGCCAGTGTATCTCACTGATGGGATTTACCCTCAAACTCCTAACCCAGCTTAATATCCTCAAGATCTACCTTCCAGAACCTGCATGGAAGTCGCCGGCAATTTTGCCTGTGGTAGTTGGCTGCCAGCGCATTTTTCACCGCAACGTAGAGTGTGGGACACTATTCTAACATATTTACTTTATAAAAAACCATAACGAATTCCGCCATTGCCTTAT
>JBMFVR010000135.1:0-3789 GCA_049965895.1 Nitrososphaeria archaeon
CTTTAGATGCAATGGTAACAGTTTTATATAATAGATTAAAGTTTCCAAGAAACCGTGTAATAGGATTTAGTGGCGTACTTGATTCAAGGAGAATGGCTTATTATGCATCAAAGTACATTGGGATTTCTCCATCTTCAATAATCCCCCTTGTGCTTGGCCAACATGGGGAAAACATGTATCCAGTACCAGAACTTTCTTCAGTGTATGGAAAGAGTTTAAAGAATTTCTTAACAGAAGAACAATATAATAGCGTAGTAAAGAATACAATTGAAGCTGGGGCCCAAATAACTAATCTTAGGAAGTTCAGCAGCAATTGGGGCCCAGCAGCAGGTCTCTTGGTAATGGTAGATGCAATAAAAAATGACAGAAAGACCGTAGTAGAGGCAAGTGTATACCTTGATGGGGAATATTCAACTAAAGGAATTTTCGCACAAGTTCCAGTTGTTCTTGGGAAGAATGGCGTTGAAAAAATAGTCGAAGTAGATCTTTTAGAGGAGCAGAAAGAAAAATTCATTAAAAGCATTGACGCAATAAAAAGTAATTTAAAGCAGGTACCACCGCAGTACCTTTCTTAAAGAATATTCTTAAAAATATTTAATTAACCTTTCTAACTAGAAAGATTTTAAAATTATATATATTTTGCTTAAAGATAAATTTGAATTAGTGGAATTACTGCTCTACTACCAGCATTGTAAGTGTGGATTTAACGTTTTCCACCTTTCTTACTTTCCACGTGATGATTTCTTTGAGTTTCTCTGGTGTGGGAGCATTCACCTTTACGACAGTATCATAAACACCATATACCCTATGAGCCTCCTGTATTTCAGGAAGTGTTTTTAGTTTGTTTAAAACTTCTTCTTCTTTTCCCGGTTCAACAGTCAAAAGTACAAAGGCTATTGGCATGCTATTTAATAATCTCCTTTGTTTAATAAATATTTCTAAAATATATAATATATAACAACGAAAATTACGAACTAACTCCCAGAATAGTTAGCCTTCCATGTCTCCGAAGATTCATCTGCAATTTTCTATGAATCCTTGTTTGATGCCCCGCTTTGGTAGTTTCATAGAGGCAAATTAATTAGGATGTGCAGCTTGCGTACACTTGTAGCTTAAAATTCCTAACAGCTATTTTTTTTTAAGAAAATTCTGATAGTGAAAGTTGATTGTTTGATTTGAATATACTTTGAAGGCGTTCTATAATAATTTCGATTTCTTCCCTCTCATCATTCTCAAGCATTTCTACAATATTACTTAATGATATGATAATTGAATTGAGCATTTCCGTGTTAAATTCAGGGGAGAGTTTTAATCCACATTTTGGGCAATGATAATTTATTGGAGGAAGTGAAAATCGTATTCCACATTTAGGGCAAATATGCGTTTGACTATTGTAAATTTTTTCAATCAAAATTAGAGTTTTAACAAGGTATGGCATGGCACTTTTTTTGTCATTTAATAATGATATAAGTTGAATCAGTGATTTGGAAAGGTCGACAATATTTTCTTTAGATGATGTAGCCAAATAATCAATATTAATTTTGGGAACTGTTTTACGTAAATTTGGATTGTATATGTTAAGATATCGCGCTGGCTTGCAATATTTTCCTGAGTAATTTAAAACTACATCGCTTTCCAATGAAACGTAAAAACCAATGTTCCTTAAACCTAAGCCCAGAAGGTTCAATATGCCCTGATTTACCAAAACATCGCCGCTTTTACCGATATCTTTTACTTTAACTTTTATTCCAGCGCTTAAGTCACGATTTAGTAAAATTAGGTTCTTCCCAATCAACTGTTCGGGAGAATAACTTGCAAAAATCCTTTTTCTGCCATATATTTCTTCAATTTCCATATCTATAAATCTGGCTACCTCCAACAGGGATGAAGATAGCCTGTGAGGTATAATTACTTCACTTGGATCTAAATCTGCTATTTCTGCTGTGGTAAAGATTGCGCTTATACCACATTTTGAGGTCATTATAGCGGCTCTGCGCCTTAACAAAGATTTTCTTATATCCTCAACTTCTCCCACCCCTCTTTCTGGAAATATGATATCATGATGCATATCCAGGTTCAATTTTCTGCTTGCAAGTTCTATTGATGTAAATAATTCTACATCCCTTGCCATCAAAATTGTGGTTGTTGAGCCACAATTGGGGCATGCCTGGGAAACCGTTGGTTTGCCACAGTTCCTGCAAAAATACAATCTTTCAGTCTTAGATCCGCATTGTTCACACCTTCTAAACGGCGTAGACCTTTGGCATTTAGCACAGTACCTAAGTATGGTTTCAGGCAGAAATGGCTTATTATCTTTGTAAATGACTTGCATTATGCCATGATATCTGTTAAGATCGTGCCAGCCGTTTTTTTGTTCTATGATTTCAATATGATCAATATAGCCACTTGGCATTTTTACGCCATTAAGTTGTCCGTCCATCACCGCTTTTAGTATTGGGCCAAGTTCTTTATCAATTACAAGAATAGATTCTCGATCAAACATTGCCTTTATGCCTGCACGGGCAAGATAATCATACACTACTTGAGAATGTCTGAACTCAAGGTCCTTGATTCTATTTTTTTCAATTTCGAAAGACGGCATTGGAATTGAATAGTTGGGATGGAGTATTCCATTCTTGATTCCTGAATCTATAGCATCTTGTGGCGTATCTGGAATTTTTATTTTCGCAACGTCTTGATTGTATATCTTCCTTGCAAATTTTGCAGGTAAAATTATATTTCCTAAATTTGCCAGTTGTGGATTTTTATCACAGGGAAGCACATTATAGTTTGAACTGCATAATGGGCCATCGACGTCAGGCGAAAAATACAACCTTAACCCTGCACCATTTATTTTGGCATAATACGATGTCGATCTTAGATTCATATAATGAGCTATTTTGGTATTTAGAAACGCCATATCAGAATTATAATCCATAAATTTTGTCTTAAAAGGACCAGGAATGTAGATTCTATTTGCCGGCCTGAACTGCGGCAATTTAACTGTTTTAGTATATGAACCTTTAATTTTGTTGATTATACTATAGAGTGATGAACCAAATAACTTTAGTCTATTTGAATAACCACCAGATTCGTTGAAAAAAGATAGGTTTTCATAGTGTCCGCCTGTAACCATATTTAACTTATAAGTCAACCACGCATTTAATTCGTTTATATTTTTTGTTCTTTTTATTTCATAATATCCAATCTGTTTTTTTCTTTCATAAATTGATGAATAAAATAAGAGATTATTTGATGGATCAGCCTTTGCGGACTCTCTTAATTTAGTAAGTTCCTCATAGCTCACGGATCACCATATAAAATTTGACGTTAAAAAGACAACTGGATAGTTTTACAGAAACCTAAGCTCCGACATTCATGGCGTAGATGAATAAAAGCAATGCTCATGAGTGTTTTAAATCTATTGTGAGCCGGTCGACTTGCAATTGGTAGGGTTCCTGAGCTGACTTCTCAGGCTATACAGGCTCGCGCCAGAAAAGACGTTGTTGAAGCAAAGCCGAGCAACAAAAGGACTATCAAGGCTGTTGCCGAAAGGGAACTTAAACTCGGAGACCTGTTCGCAAAGGCCTTTGATGAACTGAACTACATGAGGAGACAGCAGTTAATTAACAAATACAAAGCCTGGTTTTAGTTCTTCTGAATGCGAAAAGAGAAGGAAGGAGGAGGCTTGAAGGAAAGCTGAACAGCAAAATGGTTCATACAGAGCTATGGCTTCTCACCTGATCAAAAAGCTCGAGCTACGTTTCTGTAATGTACATAGGCTATCCA
>JBMFVR010000136.1:0-3778 GCA_049965895.1 Nitrososphaeria archaeon
ATACCAAATTCGTGCTCAACCATGATCACCGGGTTATGAAGAAGGCATCGTTAAGTATTGCCATGACGTCGTAATCGCTGTACGCGTTCTCCAGGGTTTTATAGCCTGTATAATTGCGGATCCCAAGATATCTGCCAACCAGGCTGAGGTAGCCCATGGTAACCCTGTCAGACCTCCCTTCGTACTGCTGCGCATCTTTGCTATGTCATCTGCGTAATATCCGGATTTGCCGGTGGCGTCATGCCTAACCAGCCTGTATGAATTGGCAGCTTCATCAACTACATCCCTAATCAGGCCTACAGAATATTCATGCTCCTGGGCTTCATCATAGAGAGCCCAGTTCTGCTTTGGCCTGGCTTTGTATGGGTAAGTTCCTTACGCTTGACAGCACTTGCGCAAAATCATCCATCAGTTCCTGCCTGGTCATTCCTTTAACACTATTACGTAAACTCTCCTTCCCAGATATTTCCTAGAGCAGCCAATCTTTGCACCGTGGCCAAACTTGGTAACCTTCTCCTCATAAACAAGCTCAACTTCATCGCTCAGCTCAAATTTTCCGCCCTTAACCTCCACCCTTCTCACGCTTATAGTATATGGATATACCTTTATATACTTTTTCCTATATACTATATGCGGTGGCCGGTCCAGTAATCGTTTATTTTACCAGACCACCTAGCGCTAATACATTTGCACCGTTTCCCACAGCCGGACCATTCAAAGGCGGACCACTTACTGCTTAAAAGACCTATGCCTGGCATTGCTGCCATGCTCAAGTATATGCCAATCTAATATTTCTTTTACACCGTCTTTAAACTCCATTTTTGGGACCCAGTTTAAAGTCTTTTTTATCAAGTCATTGCAAAGTTCCGATCTGTATATGTCACCATTCCTGGGCGGTGCATAAATGAACCTGATATCCCGGCCGTATGCTCTTTTGAAAAGTTCTGCAACTAAATTTACAGTTGCTGGATTTCCCGAAGAAAGATTTAGTACCGCGCTCCTGACGTCGCTTTTTAGCGCTTTCATCACTGCATCAACCACGTCTGTAATATGTATGAAATCTCTGGTCTGATTGCCGTCTCCAAATATAACTGGGTTTCTTCCATTAGCTATTGCTTCCGCAAATGCATGCATAACACCGGCATAGCTTGGGTTCTGGCCCACCCCGTAAATATTGCTTGGCCTAAATATTACATATTCAAGCCCGTAGGATCGAGAGTAGGCTTCAACCGCATTTTCGGACATCAACTTGGATGCTCCATACGGATTTAAAGGGACTGTGGGCGAAGATTCTTTCAGTGGCAGTTCTTGAGGTTCGCCGTACACTGCCGCAGAACTGAAGTAAATTATTTTTTTGATATTGAACTTTCTTGATGCTTCAAGAACGTTAACCGTTCCCATGACGTTGTTCCTTATATACATAATAGGTTTTACCATGCTTTCCGGTGGGCTGATCAATGCGGCAAGATGAACCACGCGATCAGGGTTTGAGGATCTAAATAGTTCCTCAACGGCGACCAGGCTTCTTACGTCCACCTTTTTCCTTATATCCTTTACATCCGCCCCAAATACGGAATGACCTTCATTCTTCAATGCATCAACCAAGTGCTTGCCAACAAAGCCTGAAGAGCCAGTAACTAAGACTTTCATCTGAACTTGCCCTCATAAACTTCAATGTACTTCTTATATACGCTTTTCCACTCGTAATCCTTAACTTCTTCATAGGCTCTGGCTACATTGGGTCTGATGTCGAACAGCGCAACCGAATTCACGGCCTGGGCCAGCGCTTTTTCATCACAACACTTTATTTTTATTATGTTTTCAGTAACGTCTGAAATTTCGCTTATATCTGAGGCTATGATCGGGACTTTCAGGGCCATGGCTTCAAGCAGGACAGTGGGAAGACCTTCTTCTCTTGAAGGAATGACCAGAGCGTCGCTTCCCTTCAAGTATTTCATCGCCTGTTCATGCGGCAGATAACCCAAATATTTCAGGTTTTCATGTTTTTTCTGCGCTTCTTTTACTAGATCGTCTTTCCCAAAGCCTATTATCAGCACCTTTATGGAGCTATCTATCTGATCAAGCGCTTTGACCAAAATGTCTGCGCCCTTCTCATAGCTCAACCTGCCTATGTAAACTACCTGCTTATCTGCCAGCCTGATGCCTTCTTCAGGAAGTGAATCTGTGTCTATTGCATTTGGCACATAGACCGTATTTTTATTGAAATTCACATAATATCTAAGGCATTTTTTGGATATGCACGTTATCGTGTCAGCTTTAGAAGTCCATCTTTTTTCAACCGTACCTGCCAGAGAACCTATAAAATTGCCATGGAGTAGCCTATGCTGAATTGAAAAAATCCCATGCAATGTAAGAACTTTAAGTCGGGAATTTGATACTTCCGCTGCAGGCCATGAAGGAAAGTTATGGGCATGAACGACGTCAAATTTTTCACCCATTAATTTTGCCCACAGTGACTTGAAAAACGATGAGCCGGCAAAAGTTGGGTTGTACAGGCCCTTAATTGGGATATGAATGACGTTCTCTATTGACATGATTTTGACCTGGTGCCCGTCTCTAACTAAAAGCTGATAGAGCTTTAAGGTGTGGGGAGCCACTCCGCCTATTCCGCTGATCTTTGGTGTCACGAGTAGTATTTTCAAGTGTATCCACCCCTTATCAGCTGGTGCAGCATTCCTGAATATCTCAGGAACTGTCTAAGGGTTTCAATGGATGCCATTTCAAAGGCTTCCATAGAACTCATTCTGCCTAATTTTATGTATCTGTTAAGGTACCAGGCCAAGATTGGAAACTGGAGAAAAGGGAAGATAACCGCAGAAATAAAAAAGATGTTTTTACGCGTCCAGAGAGGGCTCATATCCGGGTGTTCCGAAGATATAACGGGGTAAGACCTGCCATACTTGAAATTTACTTTAAAGAACCTCTTGCCGGTCTCTAGATGTTTGCAATCTATTTTTAGCTGCGAAGCCCTAAAGCCGTTTTTTATTAGCCTAAATGTAATGTCTGAATCCTCTTTAGCTAGGACAAATTTATGGGAAAAGCCGTTAACGCTCTCTAATGCGCTTTTCCTATAAATAGTACATGAAGTAGATACACTTATGGATGGCTTCGGGTATACATCTTCTTTGTTAAAAATTATTATGGCCAGATTTTTGGTCTGAAATTTTGCCAGCAATCCTTTTTCGTTCACCACCGGCCTCAGCTTTGCAGCAAGAGCCGCAAGACCACTGTCTTTTTCCAGAATTTCTATTGCCCTCTGAAAAAATTCGGGATTAACTACAACGTCGCTATCTACCATGACCACATATTTTCCTCTTGAGGATCTCCATCCAAGATCCCGTGCGTAACCATAGCCCCTTCCTTTATCGTATACTATCCTAACATCAAGTTTATCCATGTACGATTTAACTATGCTCAGCGTGCTGTCAGTTGATCCGCCGTCAACTATAATCAGTTCGTCAGGCATTATTGTAGATTTTAAAAGGCTTTCAAGTGTATAATTTAAAGTCCTCGCCGAATTTTTCGTTAGCACAACGACGCTGAGCAGATAGTTACTTTTATCTGAACTTTTCACACTGCATTAAGCTTTTATTTTATTTATTAATTTAACTAAGTTCTAAACCTCATGAAAATCTACCGCAAGGCTGATTTTCTAGCTGCCCTTAAAAGCATTAATTTATCAATCAAGCTTTCTCTTTTCCCGAAATTAACCATGATGAGCTTTATTAACTTACCTTTATCACCACCTCAAGAAGCC
>JBMFVR010000137.1:0-3738 GCA_049965895.1 Nitrososphaeria archaeon
AAAATAAATTTTTAACGTTAATTGTGTCTTTTTTGAGAGCATATCTTAGAAAGTTTATTAACAGGCAGTTAGGTTTTATGGACACAGCATGTCTGAAGAAAACAATGGACAAAAAGAAGTTGACAGGCGAAAAATAACAAAGTTTTATCCTGAAAGGGGATATGTTGAACTTGAACAGAAGTTCCCTGAAGAACAATATTTATGGAATGAAGACTTTCACCCAACGCCGGTAAAGTATAGGAACTGGGGCACGCTAACTTACTTTGCCATATGGTTCGGGATGTCCATAGAGGTGGAATCCTGGGCGCTAGTATCAATAGGATATTCATTCGGGCTGAACTGGTTCTGGGGACTAATGGCAGTTCTTTTAGGTAATCTGATTGTTCTTATACCCATACTGATCATCAGCCATGGTGGAGCTAGGTATGGGATTCCTGAGACTCCACTTACAAGGAGTAGGTGGGGGATATATGGAAACTGGATCCCCTCATTGCTCAGGGGCATAATAGGCGCTGGCTGGTGGGGTATTGATACGTGGATAATTACAGAGGCAATTGGAGCAATGTACATCATTGCAACTCACCAGGTTTCTACGCTTTATGCTCTAGCCGTGCAATCTCCAGCAGACCTTCCATTTCTGATTGCTACCATCAACCCACTGCTTTTCTGGTCGGTCTTCCTAGTCACAATCATAGCTAGAATATTGATTCTTTACGTTTCACCGCCAAGCAGCGGTCAGAGGGTGCTGAAGATCATAAGCTGGTCTGTGCCTTTTATTGCATTTGCAGGCTTCCTCATACTGTTCTTTAGCATCATGGGCAAGGCTGACTGGCAATGGACATCAATACTATCAATCCCTACCACCGTTAGCGGATCTGCTTTCTGGTATGCGCTTATAGGACTAATAAATGCAAACGTGGCATTCTGGGCAACTATGGCACTTAGTATGCCTGACTACAGCAGGTTCGCTAAGAACCAGTTTGCGCAAACATTTGGTCAGATACCAATGCCATTTCTTATGACTGCTATAGGCGCATTTGCCCTTGTAACTACAGGGGCTTCTTACGCAGTGTTCAAGTTTCCAATATGGGACCCAATAGTTCTCACAACACTGTCTGTAACTGAACCGTGGTTGGCATATATAGCGCTATTCTTGCTTCTGCTGGGCGTTGTTATAGTGAACATATATGCAGATACGGTGGGTCCAGGGTATGATTTTGCCAATCTGTATCCAAAAAAGCTAAGCTGGTTCAAGGGAGTTGTAATAGTAATAATTGTGGCTGCACTGATGCAATCCTGGACATACTATTTCAGTGCTTTTAGCTATGTGGAAAACTGGCTACTAACATATGGAGCGCTTCTGGGTGGCGTAGAAGGCGTTATCATATTTGATTACGCTGTTGTGAGAAGGTTCAAGTTTGAGCTTTCTGACAATTATATGTCTCATGGTAGGTTCAGGTACTGGAAGGGAATCAACCCGGCCGCAGTCATATCGTTCGTAATAGCGATGATACTCGTGTTCCCACCAAACACTTACTTGCCGGTATCAATAAGCCAGCTCTTTCCTGGGCAGTTATGGGTGTTCCAGAATGCATGGATTTCCGCAATACTGATCACAGGATTACTTTATTTACCAATGATGAAGTACTGGATAATTCCGAAATACCAGCCAGAGCTCAAGGGTGGATTACTTAAAGGATACATAGCAGACGATACTGGGGACATTTTTTCATCAAAACCAGTAAACACCAATTCAAGTTAAATATTTTTTATTAATTATCTGTTTTTTGAAATTAAGCTCATATTGGTCATTCTGACCTGATTTTGGCAACTTTTATAAACGATGCCGGTTAACAACACAACCATGCATGAGGTGATTGAGGTCAAAAATACAGCTTTTGGAAAGTCTATTCCAAGACTGGATTCAAGGGAAAAGGTTTCTGGGGTTCTGAAATATTTTGGCGACATAAAGGTTAGAGGAATGCTTTATGGTGCAGTATTCAGGAGCCCCGTACCTCACGCTGAGATTGTTGAATTGGATCTCACCGGTTCTCTTAAGATTCCGGGAGTCATAGTCGGCTTAACTGCTAAAGATATTCCAGGAGTCAATGCATACGGTCCTTATGACGATGCGCCAATACTTGCAAGAGGAAAAGTGAGATATTATGGTGAGCCCGTTGCAATTTTTGCAGCAGAAACACCAGAGGCTGCAGCAGAGGCAGTAAAGAGCGTGAGGTTCACATATAGGGAGCTGCCTGTGGTTGGAAGCATTGATGATAGCTTGAGCGAAAAGATAGCAGTTCATAATAAGGGAAACCTCGCAGACAGCGCAGTTTTCTCCAGAGGCAATATGGCCGAAGCTGAAAGCAATTCAGCTGCCATAATTGAGAATGTTTATGAAACAGGTTTCCAAAAGCACATGTACCTTGAACCCGAGGAGGGGATCGCATTTTATGATGATAGCAACGTGCTTAATATAATGTATGGTGGACAAAATCCCTATGGCGACAGAAAGGTTGCTTCTCGGGCACTAAACATTGGGGAAAACTTAGTGAGAGTTGTTAGCTATCCTACGGGAGGAAGCTTTGGCGGAAAGGAGGAGTCGGCATTCCCAGCGCACCTTGCACTTCTGGCCTTCTACAGTAAAAGGCCTGTCGGAATATTCTATAGCAGAGAAGAATCAGGTATTGCGGGGCCTCATAGGCATGCAACCAAAATTTTCCTGAGAACTGGCGCTGATAGGTATGGTAACCTTACCTTTAACGAAGCAAGGGTTTATGCAGATACAGGCGCATATAAATTATGGGGACCAAACGTACTTGATACTATTGTGGAGACGGTAAACGGTCCATACAGATTTAGGGCGGTAAAGCTTGAGGGCTATTTGATGTACACAAATAACGGGCTCTCTTCCGCGTTCAGGGGATTTGGGGCTCCCCAGGGTAACTTCGCCATTGAATCAAATATTGAGGAGCTATCTTCCCGATTAGGAATCGATTCCCTTAATTTTAGGTTAAAAAACCTGCTAAACGATGGTGATATAGCACCCTTAGGAAACACTGCGAGGCAAATGGGAGGGGTGAGAAAGGCACTTGAATCAGCAGCGCAGATTCGCATTAACACCAACGATTCAGGCCTACCATGGTACATCAAGAAGGGCTTTGGTATATCATTAGGAATGAAGGGCGTGGCATATGGTGGCGATGCAGATGATCCGTCATCAGCAGCCATAGAGATATTGGACGAAGGCAAAGTTGCCGTATACTTTTCCAACACTGATTACGGCCAGGGCATCAACACAGGACATCCACAAATTGCAGCAGAAAAGTTGCAGATAGATATCTCATTTCTTGAGTTTGTAAATGCTGACACTTCGCGTGCTCCGGATTCAGGATCGTCGAATGCTTCAAGAAGCACTGTCACATCAGGCAAAGCCGTAGAACTTGCCTGTGAAGACGCGATTTCATATTTGAAACTTGTAGCGGCGGAAGAGCTTGGCGCTTCACCAGATATGATTCACTATAGTAAGGGAAGGTTTTCATATGGTGATAGGTCGTTATCGTTATTTGAAGCTTCTAAAATCGCTAAAAGCAAGGGGGGTTCAGCAAGGTTTGAGAGGACATATTATGCGCCAAAGGTTGATCGTCCAGTGGAAGGTATGAGAGAGGCGCCTAGGTTCTTTAACAGTTTTGCCGTGTTAACTGTTGAAACTACAGTGGATCAACTTCTAGGCAAAGT
>JBMFVR010000138.1:0-3717 GCA_049965895.1 Nitrososphaeria archaeon
GTATCAGAGGCGCTATCAAAATTAAAGAGGAGGAGAACAGTAAAGGAAGTGAATGTTTACCTGAAAAGACCAGAGCTTTTACTTTCCATTGATGGCGCAAGGCTACTTTGCAGCGGTTCTCCAGAACGTGAATACTTTGGTTCAGATATAAGAGCGGGAAGGCTTGATGAGTTTAAAGGATTAAAGGTGGGTGCCATAAACGGTAAAAAGTACGTTATCAAGAGATTCACTGGCACCAAGCATCTAAAGTGGTACTTTTTGGGTATGATTGGAAGGCCAATAAAACCTTTTGATATTTCCCCAATTCAAAGAATGTACAATGAATATACAGCTACGATGAAGCTTGAACAAATGAGATTCATGGTTCCTAAGATAGAAGCAATATCAGTAAAAAAGCCTACAATCATCAAGGAATACATAGAGGGGGAAACCGCTCTTCAAGGCATCAAGGCGTTTTTTAAATCGGAAGCAGAAGGAAAAATAATAAAAAGCGTGGCCGCGCTTTTGAGGCGGTTGCACGATAACGGCGTTGTCCTTGGTGATTCCAAGCCAGAGAACATTCTTGTCAATGAAAGTGGGTTACATCTCATTGACCTTGAGCAGAGCAAGCTAAACGCCACGGTGCAGGATAAGGGGTGGGATATAGCAGAGTTCCTGTACTATTCCCTTTCGTTCGCCACAAAGAGGGAAATTGCATCAAAATTTTATGAATTATTTTTCAGCGGCTATGGGGAAGATCTTGATGCATTCAGGGAAGCAACGTCTCAGAGATATTCCATGCCGTTTCTCCTGATCATCAGAGCTGACGCGCTAAACTATTACAGGGAAACGTTACAGAAATTCTTGAAGATCAATTATCAGCAAGAGGGAGCTAAGCTTAAAAATGAGTTCGATGAAGGTAGTCTGCATGAGGCAGGTATATAACCCTCTAATGAAGAGGATTGAAGTAGAATATTTATTCAAGAATGTAAATGGAAAGCTAAACAGAAAGCAGGCAGCTGAAGAAGTTTCCAAAGAGTTGGGCAAGCCTGCCGATAGAGTTTTTCCCATAAAACTAGATGGAAAGTTTGGGTCTCCGGATGTGATGGGTTTATTTTACGTTTATGATGACCCTTCTGTTTCCAAACTTCAGCTGAAACGATATCAGACTATCAGGTTACTTCCAAAGGACGAAAGAAAGAAAATACAGGAAGAGAAAAGAAAGAAGAAGAGTGAAAAGAAGGTTGAGAGGAAATGAGAGGCAAGCCAGTACAAGTATACAAGCTTTATAGCGTTGAGGGCACTGTAATTAAGAGGTTAAGAAGGTCATGCCCCAAATGTGGCAACGGCACATTTATGGCGCAGCATAAAAATCGGTTAACCTGTGGAAAGTGCGGTTACACAGAGTACATCAAGTCAAACCCGTGAAAATTTAACCATATAAAGCTCATTGAGTTTTGCCTAATGCCTAAAAACGTTAGTGCTCAGCATGGGCTCAATGTGGCGTCATCATCACCACATAGGAAGATTGCTCCCCCTTTTTACTGCATTAATTTTGGCCGTGCTTCTGTCCATAGAATGGTCTGTTTGTGCTACACTAACTGGCTTCGCCATCAACCTGTAAAACCCTATTGTCGAGCCTAAAAAAGTTTTAGTTAGTTCATAACATCCATTAAACTTACAGCAATTTTCATAATAAATTAAGAGTTTTTTGGATTAACAGGATTCAGATAAATAATCGATTTTGTTTAATTTTTATTACTTTGAACTACTGTCGATCTGTTTTTATATAAGGTTTAACTCTATTATGGTATGTCGTCCAGAGAGATGGCTGATATATTTCGCACTGCAGAGGAACTTCTTTTAAAAGGAGAACCGTTTGCAATAGTTTCAGTTATCGAGTACAGGGGACACAGTTCAAGGCATGAAGGAGCCATGATGCTTGTAAAAAAGGATGGCGCAATAGTTGGCACAGTTGGTGGTTCTGTGCTCGAAAAATTTTCAATAGAAAAGGCTATGGAGTACATGAAAAGTGGGAAAAATGGTGTGATTTCAATAGAATCAACAAGTGAGCTCGGTATGCTGTGTGGCGGAGCCGTAACGTTATATATAAAATCCGTACCACCTCCAGACACTTTGATAATATTTGGCGCAGGGCATGTGGCCTTTCAGTTAAGCAAGCTTGCCTCTCAGCTGGGATTCAGGATAATAGTTGTTGATGACAGGCCAGAATGGGCGAGCAGGGAAAGGTTTCCTGAAGCGTCAGAAATAATTGTCGAAAAGCCATCATCAGCTGTACCAAGGCTGCCAAGCGGAAAAAACTGTTATGTGACAATCATGAGCTATTCTGGGGATATTGAAAAGGAAGCCCTTGTTTCGTTACTTGCCAATGAGTACAGATACATTGGCCTCATAGCAAGCCCGGTTAAGACAATTCAGTTTCTTGACTATCTCTCCCAGCATTATAGCTTTGAAAAGCTTTCCGCAATAACTGCCCCAATGGGGCTTGACATTGGAGGTGGCGAAGAACCCGTAGATGTTGCGCTAAGCATTGTTGCAGAATTGCAAATGATAAGGCATGGCACAACAGGCAAATCACTCAATAGAGTCCCGGAGCTAGTTGAACAACTTAAGAAGAAGCAGCAAATTAAAGCCTAGATATTTCATCTGCTGGAGGCTCAGTGAACTTTAAAATTCTATTGCCTTCTTTAAGGGTTAAACCGGCTCTTCCTTTTTTGAATTTTCCAACAGTTATGGCTCTTTTTCCGAATTTACGCTTTAACATTATAGAAGTTTCACTGTTGGCACTGACAAGTAGCGCTCCACTGGATAGCAATGCTAAAGGATTTATCCCTAGAACTCCACATATTTCTGAAGTTTCCTTCATTATGTTAATTAGAGATGCATCTGCTTCTATCTCAAGGCCGGAAGCTAGAGCCATTTCAACCATAGCTCCAATCACTCCACCTTCAGTGGGGTCATGCATCGCATCCACGCCAATGTTTGATGCAGTTAATGCATCTTCAATTATACTTATTCTATCTATCAGCGCCTTTGATTTTTCAATTGTTTTCTGGCTTATGCCGGCTTTCAAGAGTTTATCCTCCATGTCAAGAGCAAGTACAGCCGTGCCTTCTATTGCGGCTTCATTGATCAGGATCAACTCATTACCGGGTTTGGATAGCGATATGTCAACCGGCTTCTCCCCCCTCTTTATACCGATCTGGGTTATTGAAATAATTGGCCTTTCTATCATTGCAGTATACTCAGTATGTCCTCCCACTATTGCAATACCGAGCCTTTTGGACATTTGATCTATTTCTGAAGTTATTTCATCCAATTCATTTTCGCTAAAACTGAGTGGTAGAAGCAGGGTAACAAGTGACCACTCAGGCCTTGCGCCCTTTACCGCTATATCGTTTGACGAAACCTGAACTGCCAGCTTTCCAGCGAATTTGATAGCATCAGTTATCGGGTCGGTATGTGTGATCAGATACGTTGAATCATCAAGCTTTATGACCGCCGCATCCTCACCTATGCCACTGCCCTTTATTAAAAAGGGAGACTCTGCACCGGTTCTCGAAAATATATATTGTCTTTGCAATTTTAAAGGGAGCTTTACCACAGCCAACTCTTTCCCTAACAAATAATAAATCTTTCTCAAATACAGAGTGTGGGACACTATTCTAGCATGCTCATCTATCAAAGTTGAATAGATTGTGCCACAGGCCGATGCAG
>JBMFVR010000139.1:0-3661 GCA_049965895.1 Nitrososphaeria archaeon
ATGGTTGGCTCCCCACCAGTTATTTGCACGGAATTGCCTGGTACAGGCCTTTCAGCTCTCAGTGTTCTAACCATATCCCTGATCTGATCAAGCGTTGGCTCGTATACGTAGGCACCCTCAAGGCCCTTTTTGACATAAAAGAAACAGTACCAGCATGTAAGATCACAACGATTTGTAACGATTATATTTGCAAGGCCTGTATGGCTGAGATGATTAGTGCACAGGCCACAGTTAGTAGGACACTGGCACTTGTCCATTTTTACGTTTGGAGCTTCTTGCCTCTTTCCATCATCCCAGTAAGCGCTGAACCTGCGGTACATATCATAATCACCAAAATACAGCTCCTCTGTTTCGCCATGAACAGGGCAAACCTTGCGCATGTACACCTTGCTATCACGCTCAAAAATTTGAGCCTCTATGATTCTGTTGCATTCAGGGCAAATACTCTGCGTCATCTTTATTGGGTTCTCTTTCTGTTCTTTTATTTCCCTATCAACCTGTGTGCTTATCATTTAACTGTGCATAAAGGGAGGTAGTATATATAATTTTTAACCAAAATAACAATAAAAAGTAACTATAACTGAGTTATAAATAAAAAAATGAGCCATAGTTTTATTTTTTATGATATTTAATTAACTTATGTCTTTAAAATATTTACTATTTGAAATAAAATATATGCATTTAACATAATTATTTTGCATGTTATGCTTTAATATTAATATTTCTGGACAAACTTTTGAGGATTCACTTAAATTAACTGCTTTTTTCTTAAAAATTAATGCAGAACCGAAAAAAATATGGTGCAGGTAAACTGGTGGGAGTCATCATTGCTGTAGTAATTATCCTTGTTCTTATAACAGGCGGATACCTTTACTATAAGAATTCGGTGAGGACTACCACGAGCACAACTACCCAGAGCAGCACACAAAGCTCTTCAACTTCCTCCAGCAGCACAAGCTCAGGAAATTCCAATAAAACTACCTCATCAGGTGGTTCGATTTGGGGTGGCTGATTGATGGATCCATCCACGGCAAGCCCCTGCCTGATCGCATGCGGCAGAAAGTGTAGCAATCCACTTAATTAAAAAATTTTTTTGTTTAAATGTGCCTGCGCAAGCATGGCAACTATGCAAAAATGATTCATAAATGTTACTAAGAAGGCGCTTTGTTGCATATCTAAATAAAATTATAATTTAAAATACAAATTAGTAATTTTATACTAGTTAATATAAATAAATCATGCATTAAATGAGTAATATGAACAAAATTTTACGATTTTCGTTATTATGCAACAAAACATTTTTTATCGACTATATGAACGATTTACCAAACTGCCTTGCATTTAATGACGCTCTCGACCAGAAAATCTTAGCTATGAATATAATTTAACTTATGTGTTTTAGTGAATCTGAATGCACCGGCGATGATATGCGCGGATGGAATTTACGGGTACACTGCATGTCGTTTGCTGAAGACATCCCCTAGGAAATGGTTTGAAGGTATCATGCTTTGTATTATTTCTCTTTAAGTATATATCTGAGAATTTCCCTTTCAAGAATTGTGCCAATAAGTTTCCTGTTTTCATCTATTACGGCAATAACCTGCGCATCACTCACCTTGAATATGTCCAGCACGCTTGATGCCGCAGCCTTCCCTTCAACGGTGGGCACAGGAAGCAGGAGTGTATTGCTCATAATCTCATTACCTTGTCCATAGGAAACTATCTTAAATAGGTCGTGGACATTGGCATAACCTAAAGGCCTCCCATCATCACCAATAACCACAAGAACCCTTGCATTCAAATCATTGGCTTTTCTTACCGCCTCTTCAACAGTAATGCTGTCCTTAACTGCCACTGTGGGTAGCACTTTGGAAAGCTCCTCTGCTGTTGCCTTTGAAAGCTCAAATGAAACAAACTTTGCTGAAGGAGAGGGTTTAGGCTTAGAAGGGGGGGTTCTGCCCTTAAACCCCAGGGGGCCCATTATGCTCAGCAACATTATTGCAAGCATGGTAAATGAATATATGCCCGAACTGACGAGTCCTAGCTGGAGAGCTGTTAGCAGAATTGCTCCATCTACACCGCCTTCATGCGAAATTGCAAAAAAGTTATTCAGGTATCCTGAGTTCAGTGATTTATCTGCCATGACGCTGGATAGACCCTTTACGGCTATTGAAAAAATAAAGGCTAATATGCCCATGTACAACAGTGCCAGATTCATGTGAATAAAATAAAGCCCAAGTCCCATAAAGAACATTGGCTCAAAAAAACCGTAGGTGAGAGCTCTGAGCTTTTCCAAAAGGTACGCATTATTTGATATATAGTCTGCTGTAAAAACTCCCAGAAAGAAGGCTGCTATTGCTGAATTAAATCCAACCAGTTCTGCGATAAATCCAAAGAGCAATATTATGGAAATTATCACGGTGAAAAGTGCTTCCCATGTCCTGAACTTTGATTCAACATATATCAGGATTCTACTAAGGAGATACTTCCCAAAAAATATGATTATTGCAAGAGTAATGATCAGTTTAAGAGCACCATAAATTATTAAGTTCAAGCTGGAAATCGCCCCTATGGCAAAAAAGGAAAAAAGAACCACGGCTGAAATCTCAATAAACAGAACCTCAACCAACAACGCTCTGTTTTTTGTTGATATGCTTCCAAATGATATTTCCTGCAATGTTCTGGAAAATGGCCCTGCACTTACCATTCCAAGGGTAATAGCAATTATCGATGAAGATTCTGCATTTAAACCTAGTTTAGAAAATAGGACAAAAAGCATGGCATAGGAGATTATAAACACGAGCACTCCTGTAAGAGCAGGCCTCTTTCTTTCTGCTCTGCCTTTCATTTCTTCAACACCAGCCATAAAAAGGATAAATACAATGCCGAGGTTTATGAAATCAGATACATATGGAGAAGGATAAAAGATGCCAGTAATACCGGGCCCCATTATGAGTCCCAAAAGTATTGCCCCAACAAACGGAGTCAACTTTAATGCCGAAAATCCCTCCTCCCCAAGCTTCCCCAGTAAAAGCAACATGCTGAGTTCCAGTATTGCAAAGAGGGAAGCTGGAAGCATACATAAATCATGTGTTTAGTCAATATATTAACATTAATAAGGCCTAAAAAGGTCAGCAGTCAATAAGCTGAAACTACATGAATTTAGAGGCTGAATTAATTAGAGCGGGCCCGGCGGGATTCGAACCCGCGACCCTCGGGTTAAAAGCCCGATGCTTTAGGCCTCTAGGACTGCCTGCCTGAGCTACGGGCCCGCTTTGAAAGTTTTCAAGAACCTCACATTTAACCGTATCGGTTTTTACAAATACATTAGCAAGAAAGATATTCAGAAATGATTGCAAATATCTCACATAAGCTGATTTCTAAAGGCGGTGAACATATCAAAGCGATGGTTTTGCAATGTATAAAAAAGTGAACTACGCCCAGCTAAAACTGGATGCTTCCCACTTCATCAATGAGGCCATGTGCGGAATTCAGCATGACTGTGGTGGTCTCGTCATTCATAGCATTAAGGCTGTACCCAGGGCCTTTTGCATTGTTGTCAATTCCAGAGTTCAAGTCTATTGTTAAACCGCAGAACTTGCACTCTCTGACTGAGAAGGATTTTATTGAGCTTGTGACAGCTGGGACATTCCTGCCTTAG
>JBMFVR010000140.1:0-3573 GCA_049965895.1 Nitrososphaeria archaeon
ACACGCTTTTCATGAAGTGGATGTATAACGCTACAAAAAATGAAAGGGCCAGAATACCTTCTTATACACAGATATGCAGGAGACAGAAGGAGCTCAACATACCTCTTGGAATAAAGTACGATAAAGACAGGCCTGTTGACATAGCTGTAGATTCCACAGGAATAAAGGCGTTCAACAAAGGAATGGATCAGGCAGAAGTGGGCCGTAAGGAGGGATGGATATAAAGCTTCACATAACGTGCGACATATCAAACCATATGATTACAAGCGTTCAGATAACTGATGAGCACGAAGCTGACGGAAAGTCTAGGAGATCCTATGTAAGAGCACAGACAGTGAGGTAGTTTATGTTAGACCCAAAGGCATGGAAGAAGGAGCACAGGTACGGCCAGAGGTGGCAGGTTGAGGCCGTATTCTCATCATTGAAGAGGATGGTAGAGTATTCACATCTGTCCTTAATGTTGGAATAATCAACGAAATATTAGCCAAGGTATACGTTTACAGCATCGTGGAGGCTCACAGGAATGGTTCATCATGCGTTTTATGAAAAATGCAGTCTAAATAGATCGTTAGAAGACACTGTACAACAAAGCATAGAATAAAATTTCACATTATGCAACAAAGGAGGTTTTGGAAATTTTTTATAATTATGCTAACTGGTTAATCCAAAAAGTGACAAAGTAGCTTTTGTACCTTGTGTCCGACGGCATAGCCCCTGCTAAACTGGGGTAACCCTTGAGACCTCGGGAACAATCGCGCTTAAAGGCGTTAGGAGGTCTGTGTAACACTATATGAAGGATAAAGTCAATATCATTACAATATAAGGACTTTTTGATTTTTTGTTCCTTTTTGTTTGAATAGCCTATAGCAAATTTGTTCAATGCACGTGTTCAATTTTAGAGCAAAATATTAAACAAAATGTCAATAAAGCAAGAAAATCGTTAAAATAAAAATTTATATTAATGCACTACAACATTATTTATAATATGAATAAAAAAATATCTGTTGGTTATTTTGCCGCCCATGAACAATACGATCCCTCTACGTTATTATCACATGTAAAGTTGGCAGAAGAATACGGGTTTGAAGATATTTGGACAAGCGATCATTTTCATCCATGGGCACATACGGGTGCAAATAACGGACAGGCTTGGGTTTGGATGGGGACTGCATTAGCTTCAACTAAAAAAATTAAGATTGGTACAGCTATAACTCCTCCTGGATATAAATATCATCCGGGTTTAATAGCACAAGCTTGGGCAACTTTAGATTATATGTTCCCAGGAAGGGTCTTTATAGCAATGGGAACCGGCGAAGCTATGAATGAATCACCTCTTGGCTTTCCGTGGCCTGACATCAAAATCAGACAAAATAGACTCATTGAAGCTATAGAGATAATAAAACTTCTCTGGAAAAAAGATTTTGTTAATTATAAAGGCAAATACTTTAGCTTAAACAAAGCTAACCTTTACACTAAACCGAAAACTGATATAAAGCTGTATGTTGCTGCCAATGGTCCAAAAACAGCGTACATAGCAGGTAATTATGCAGAAGGCCTTTTAACCTTGCCAGCGCCTTTGGAGTACTACAAAGAAAAACTCTTTCCAAGCTTTGAAAAAGGCGCTAAAGAAGCTGGTAAAGATCCTAAAAAAATGGAAAAAGTTATTGAATTTATAGTGTCCTATGATGAAGATTTTGATAAAGCAGTTGAAAGCGCTAGATTTTGGGGTGGGGTGTTAGTTCCAATATTCTTTAATTTAGGTATATATGACCCAAGAGTAATCGAAAGCGTGGGCAGAATGATTTCTAAAGAAGAAATAGCAAAAAATTGGTTAATAGTTACAAGCCCGGAAGAAGCCATAAAGAAGATCAAGGAATATATAGATGTTGGATTTACTCACGTACAATTTCTTAGCTCTAGTCCTGATGAGGAGAAATTCATTAAAGTTTTTGGAAAAGATGTGATTCCGGCTATTAAAAACTTAAGTTAAGCAACTTTTTTATGATTTCTAAGTAAGTTCCCTCGTTCCCAATGCTGCCTCCTTTTGTTATAATTATTTTTCCATCTAAAATTCCTCCTTTAGCTATGCTTATACCTATTAAAGGTGAGAGTTCTCCTATTGCTTCTAAGTATAATACACCGCTTAAAAATAAAACAAATTGGGCCGTATCTCCTCCGCTTAAAACAATTGCATCATAATCTGCTAAATGCCCTAATAATCGTTTAACTAAATATCTTTCTTTTAAATAATCAAAGTAAATTATTACAGTATCAAAAATCGATTCCGCATCATATTCACTGATATGAAAAACTGGAATACCAAAAGACGATGCGTAATTTATTTGCTTTTTCGTTAAAAATTCATTGCTTCCAACTATAAAAATAATCTTACCGACGTTAAAACTGCGTTTTAATGTGTTGGTATTTTTGAATAACATGCTAAATACTTGCGCTATAGCCGGACCAGGGTCAGCTAGTAGGTAACCTTTTTCTATTGAAAATTTAGCTATTTCACGTAAATCTGCATAGCTATGACTGTTTACTATATAAATTTGGTTTTGGTTTTTTTCTATTTCTCTTATGTTTTTTACTATCGAAGGTTTTATTTTATTAAATTTTTCAGTTATATTTATTTTTTTATCCTTATAAACTGTATAACCTTCGTCTGTAAACCTGTTATACTCGGGTATTGTATCAGTTAAAATAACCTTATAACCTTTTGCAATAAAAGGCAAAATTTCACATTCTAAGTTACCCCTCATAAAACTATCTATTCTTTTAAAGAAAAAATCACCTTTAATATTATTTAACAGTTGGATAATTTTATTCTGGGACTCAGAACATGAGTCATTTCTGCTGTTTGTGTTAATTACTAAACAGAGATCTTTTATTGCAAAAAAGGTTCTATCCTTTAAAACGTGTTCGTGATCGACCGTCAAGCATCGTGTGTACTTCGATATCATTCCGGAAATTCCTGCAGCACCAGTTAAATCGTCAGATATTATTATGTACATTTTTCATCGCTTTATTCAAACAGATAATCTTTTTGAACGTGTTGTATTTTAGAATGGCACTTAACTACATCAAATCGTTTTTCTTCAATTATATTAAACCTGACCAGCATCATGCTATAAACTAAATTAATCAGGAGAATTAATATACATAACTGCATCCGTTTTAAAAATATTAGTAACATGCGCTTTGTTTTAAACAGGCTCTGTTATGCATACGCGTTTATAAAGGCTTTGCCCATCACGGCTGTGGGATAAAATTTTTGCCATAATCTGTTCTAACGAACAGCACTAGTTAATTCCTGTATATAATTTACGATGCTTCACGTGTTTCATGAAATTATCCATTTTGTCTTTCATTCAAAGTTGTATATTGATAAGTGCAGAAAGCTCGTTGATAGAGGACGAAAACATCAGCACAGTCCTCAAATAGATAGATGAGCACATCAGGAAAGAATACCTTGAGAGCAGGCCAAAGAAGAAGAGGGACTGGAGGACAAACGAACAGGCTGAAGCCGAAAGGATCAGGGAAGCGATAAAGGAGTTAAACCCTCTCATACAT
>JBMFVR010000141.1:0-3509 GCA_049965895.1 Nitrososphaeria archaeon
CTGATTTGGGAAAATTTTAACTGAGATTTGCATGCTTGTGCCATTAAGAATAGCAAATTCCCCGCCATTTACCGTCCAGCCAGCAAGATATGCTGTATTATTTAATGATGCTGATGCCTGTATGCTGAACTGCTGCCCAGTTAAACCTGTTTCATCGGTAGTTTTATTAGTGGTTGGATTGAATAACAGCAGTTTTTTGGTACCATTTATATACTGGATAGGTACCCATATGCCCCCTGAAGTGCTAAATATTGTACTTATAGAGTAATTGCCCACATTCAAATAAGGTGTAAGGTTAGTTAGCTGGTCATTTGAAGGATTTACGCTTATAAAGATTGATTTTACCTCACTCATAATACCAGTTGTAAAGTTCGATTCCCCTACAGAGCCAAATGAGTAAAATTCTCCGTTATAATATACCGCAACATTTGTATAAATCATGTTATGCTTTATGCTAGATATTGGTTCTGAAAAACTTGCCAATAGCTTGCCAGAACTCATGTTGTACAGGCCAAAGTACGGTACTGAGTTATTGTAATAACCGCTTGCAAACAGGTAACCCTTGCCTACGCTTATATCAAATATAGAAACGTTAGCTGGGACACTTAATGCCCTTATTAAGTTAAACCCCGATGATGAATTTAATTCATATTCATATATATATGACACTGAATTATTTAAAGAATTTGCAATGATAAATGCAATATTGCCATAGCTATAGGGTGGGGTAATTATATAATAATTTTTAATTGGTACTTTGATTGGCGTCAATCTGCCCTGCGAGTAAAGCTCTACTGAATTGATTCCTGTGTTATAATTGTAAGATATTAAAAGAAAACCGGCTGGAGTGTATTCAGCGCTTAGAGGTAATGTTGAAGAATTTGTTATCTGAATTACTGAATAATTTTTTAATGCTATATTATATAATATAAAAGCGTTAGATGATAGAAGAATCGCATATTTGCTATTAGATGTTAGCCAATGAAAATAAAAGTTTGGCACAAAAGATTGCTCATGCTGGGCATATGTTAATGCTAAGCTGGTTAAATTATTAAAGGTATAAGCTAAATTCAGGTGCATAAAAACTGCCTGCTCTTGCACATTGGACCCATTGACTACAACAGTCCCAGATGCAGGAGAGACCGAATATCCAATTATGCTGCTAACTGAGAAAACATATTTGCCATTAGTTTCATTGAACGTAATCATATTCCCTATAGAAGATTTCGTTGTACCGTTTAATGTAACTGACCATTGAGTGCCTGGACTTAAGCCACTTTCATAAAAGCTCACTGTATATTTATTGCTTATTGGTTGCGTGGTACCTATTACAGGTGTTTGAACAATAAATAAGCAAATTACTAGTACTACAGTTAATAATGCTTTAATTTTCATCAAAAAATATTAAAAAAACTTATATATAATCTTATCTTATAACCTCCTTTGTTGCATAAAATTGATTATGCATTTGATCATTTTGACTTCATGCTTATTTAAGAGAGTTGTATAATACAAGATTATGACAAATTGACCCGAATATAACAAAAAGCTGGTAAATGAAGCAGTTGATGTATTTGTCAGCATAGACCTGCTTGTAGACCAAGAGAAACAGCTGAAGCAGATGAACAAGGACAAGAGGGGAAGGCCTTATCGTTATTCTGATGTGCTGATACTGATAATTCTTGCAGTCAGGGAATTCTTTGGCCTGCCATACAGGCAGACAGAAGGGTTTGCCAGGATGCTTGGAAGAATATGGGGGCAAGGATACCTTCCTACACGCAGATATGCAGGAGACAGAAGGAGCTCAATGTTCCATTAGGTGTGAAACATGACAAGGATAAGCCTGTAGACATAGCAATTGACTCAACCGGCATAAAGGCGTTCAACGGGGTGAATGGATCAGGCAGAAGTGGGCTTTCAGGAGGGGATGGGTAAAGCTACACATAACATGTGACATATAAAACCACCTGATAACCAGTGTGCAGGTGACAGACAAGCATAAAGCAGATGGGAAGGAATTTGGCAAGCTTGCGCAAAGGACACGGTGGGAAAGATAAGCAGGGTCTTCGGAGATTCAGCATACGATTCAAGGGCCATCTCCAATTACACTGCAGGCATGGGGCTGAGCCTGTTATCAAGCCAAGAATGAATTCCACATGTAAATCTAGGAGATCCTATGTAAGGGCACAGACAGTGATGGAGTTTCTGTCAGACGCGCAGGCATGGAAGAAGAAGCATAAATATGGTCAGAGGTGGCGGGTCGAGACAGTGTTTTACCCGTTAAAGAGGATGGTAGGTGAATACTTCACATCAGTACTAAACGTTGGAATATATAATGAAATCATGTCCAAAGTGTTCACGTACAACATGGCTAACAGAAATGGGGGCAGGTTGTAGGGAACAGACACTAAAGATCGTTAGGGAACCCTTTGATGAAATAAAACGGAAGACTCAAGAGTTTATGCAACAAAGGATATGAAGCAATAGATAAATAAGCAGGCCTAACATTTTCCCTCCAGACCTTCAATGAACAACCTAATGGTTAACATAGGTGTTCCAGAGGAAGGTGCAAAGGAGCTGCTGAACTCCCTTACGCTTCCTATTATGGAGTTTGGAAGTGACAGCGGCCTTTGTTAAGGGAAAACATGCATATAAACATGAAGACCGTAAAGTACACGCCTTACGAAAAGGTCGTTGAGCTGCTGGCATCCATGATTGCTGGATGCCAGCACACAGTAACCATAAACAGCAAGCTTGTTCCTGACACGGCACTTGCAGAAGAATTGATCGGGAAGGATCGGTTCGCTGACCAGTCAGGCATAAACAGGCTTCTGCAGTCAATTTCAGAGGATAACGTAAATGAGCTTGAGAGGGTTTTCTCTGCCTATTATTTGACACACGGCATGGCATGGAAGAAAGAAAGCGTTGACGTTGATATGACTGGCTTCAGGGCAAACGGAAAGACGTACGAAAATACAGAAAAGGGATATATTTCTGAAAAGGGAGACAGGGGATACAAGGCAACCTTTGCCTACACAGACAGGGAGGTGATAGGCATGGTCTTTGGGAAAGGAAACGAAGTTGAAGTTAACCAGATACACGGCATACTGAAGGTGATAAGGGACAGGATAGGGTCACCTAAAGCAAAGGACATAATAATAAGAGGAGACGCCGGGTTTGGCATTTTAACCATAATTGACATCCTGTACAGCCAGAGCTTTCTGTTCATAGTGAAGGGCAGGCAAAGGTCATCTGCAAAGAGGCTCTCAAAAAGGATCAAAAACTGGACACAAATCCCCGGTTCGCCTGACGAACTTGCTTACGGCTAAATGAGTGCAAAGGTAACCGGTTCAAGGCACAGGTCCAGGATAGTTGTCTTCAGGAGGAAGAAAAACGGCAAGGATGTTTACTTTCACATAATAACAAACCTGCCTGATATCCTTTACCCTGCGGAAACGATCCTCAAGATGTACAACGAAAGGCAGAGCATTGAGGCGTTCATCAAAGCT
>JBMFVR010000142.1:0-3505 GCA_049965895.1 Nitrososphaeria archaeon
GTGATGTTTCTTGTCTCAAATCTGTCAACTACCTTGACCTGAACTTTTCTGGTCCTGTAATCTGCGTTAAACTGTCCCTGAGCACAGTTAGTGAACCATTTTGCTTCGATGAAAACTCTCCTGAGTTTTTCAAGGGTGACCGCGTCAAGGTGGTTCTTCAGCACCTTGACCTCATTACGGTCATCTCCTCATGCCCTTCCTTTGTCATCTTTCTGCAATTCTCTCGTTTTTGCTCGGCATTAAATGATTTATGAGAAAATAATCTTATAAGCATAACTGTGATCAGCTAAAAGCGATGGCTTTATAATTCAGTAAATTTTCGAGCCCTATATCTCCAACTCATGTAATGAATCCCAGCAGAAGTAACAGATTTAATCATATGTTTGCTGGATTCAGATTACATTAGATAATTTAAATCGCCTTAAACCGCTGGAGCCAAATAATAGGATAATATTGCGTATTCGCCATATGCTAATATAAAGCTAACAATGAAAAATGCAACAGTAGACACCGGCTTGCGTTTTAACCACCATACAGAAAAAAATGATATAAAAAGGCTCATATAAAGTGCCCCAATGGATAATCCTTCAGTATAAAAGTAGAATCTCCATACATTAATCGTGCCCAGCACCATTATGACCAGTGCTGCCATGAACAGTATTATACTGACCCTCATTTTTGGCAGCAAGGTCTTTACCAGCCCATTAATTGCATTATATTCTGCAACAATCAGCGAAAAATATCCCAATGATGCCAGCCTTATAACATATAATGGCTCGATAAAGGCTCCACCAATTATCACAGCAAGCGCGGAAACTGTAAATGCAATCAACAGTAGCCTTGAGTCTCCTGACCTCCCATCCCAGTAGGGCACAAGGGTTATACATACTAGCAACAAACTCGACTGGAGCACATTTGTAAAAATTGCTTGAGAAGTGGCCGAACTCAATGCAAAAACCCATCCAAAGGGCAGCATAAATAAAATTTGCACTGCTGCTGAAAAAATGAAGAACAACCATGATATACCTGAAAAGACTATTAATGAAGAAACAAGGAAGATGGAGAATGCCACCAGCAGCCCGGAGTAAAATTTTAAATCCAATAAATAAAACGCTATAAAATAACAGGTATATACTACATAAAGAAGGTAGCTGACAAGCCAGGTCACAAGCTGGATTAAACCAAGCTTCCTGTTTACGAGGCTTGTTATTCCATAAAACCCACTCCTTTCCCATTTTATGCCCAGTGCATAGTACACCATAATGAATATAGGCGCCACCATTAAAATTGAAAGCAGTCCGACGTCAAAATTTATACGCAGAACAACGAGCGGAAGAGGAGACACAGTAACGATCATATACGATGCTGTAGCAAGCCTGCTTGGTTGCAACTGCTTGCTATACTAATGGTACCTTTCTAATTAAATTATTCATCGTTTTTTTAAGCGTCCTGTATAAAGTTACCTCTAATAATGTTTTCTTGTATCAAAATCTCTATATCATCAACCAAATACCCTCTTATTTTAAGCCACTTTCTGGCCTGAGGCGAAAGCTTCACTGAGATATTGTGGCCGCCGTACCTGCCGAATGCTGTTCCTACAAATTTATATGCCCTTCCATCAATTCTTGCTAAACCATTTACTTTACCCACCACGTCACCCATACTGGCGCTTATTATTTTCACCCTTATATCCGGCATACTATATCACCATATTCCGATTTAAATTGCCCTCAACAAAATAGAACCTGTGTTCACGGTGGTTCTTGCTACAATTAACATTGCCTTTATCATCCACCGAAACTTCACACTCATCAAATACGGTGCAGGTGTGAATTCCGCTTGTTCCAGATTCAGCCATATGCCAATTAATATCTTTACCATTATCGCATACAAGAATGCCCCATCTTCTGCTTTCTATAATGCTGTTCATTCCTACTTTATCAGGCAATTTAGGTTCTCCCACTAACCTTGAATCGGCATAGGTTTTTCCACAATGCCTGCACTTCCAGACATCAACTGTGCCTGTAACTTCCCCTTTTATAACAACATTTAAGGCCCCGCTGTAAACCATACTATGATTGCATGACAATTTGCTTTTAAAACATATTAAGCCTTTTTTTAACTTTACCAAATTTTTTATGCCAAAATATTGTAGGGATTAATTTATGATAACATATTATAAAGAAATATTCAAAAAATTTGGATAATATTAATATATTAATTGCATATGTAAATAATTATGATAGAAATTGGATCAGATGCTCCTGATTTTGAATTAAAGAATCAGAATGCGGAAAGTGTCAGGCTAAGCAATTTTAAGGGCAATGTGGTTGTGCTGTATTTTTATCCCAAGGACAATACTCCGGGTTGCACCACCGAAGCGTGCGATTTCAGGGATTCAATGAATGACCTGAAAAAATTTGGGATCGTTGTGCTAGGTGTCAGCGCTGACAGCGTTAATTCGCATAAAAAGTTTCACGATAAAAAAGGGCTAAACTTTGACCTGCTATCTGATCAAGAAAAAGAGGTCATCAAAAAATACGGGGCCAACGGGCCGCTTGGAACAAGAAGGATCACATATATAATTGATAAAAACCAGAAAGTGGCTTACCTGTTTGATAAAGTGCATCCACAGGGCCATTCAAAGGAAGTTCTAAAAAAGATAGGGGAGCTTGGATTAGTTTAAAACGTTAATGAATGCAAGCTAAAAATTAGCAATTATGATTGCATTTTAAGACGGTGAATCTTCTTCAATAACGTATTTTTTGCCCCTCATGTACGAGAAAATTGCCCCGGCAAGTACCAAGGCCACTGAGAGGTAGATCGAAAATCTGAGACCTATCATAAATGCCGGCCCAATAACTGATGGTAGAAAAACGTGCGAATCAAGTGTGGAAATTGCACTGACAGGTAACGAACCGGCCAGGTTTGAAGGCAGGGCCGATGCTGGATCTATACCAAGAAATGCTGCAAAGAGTAGCCCGCTGGGCGAAAGTTTAGAAAGAAAGGCGGCAATCGGCGCAGGTAAGCCAAAGCTTATGGCGGAAGAATACATCTGAGATGGTAAATAAATCGTGAAAACCGTTATGGTTATGGTGAAGAACATTGCCATGCTTATGGTGGATCCAATGTTATTGAAAGTCTGTCTCATGCCATTGCCTGCTCCCCTTTCTATAGATTTAAGTGAATTCATTATGGCCGTTGTGTTTGGTGCAGAAAACAGGCCGTTTCCAAGTCCGTTGATAAAGAGAATTATTTCAAAGGTAACCAAACTAAAGTTATAGGGAAGCATCGTCAGTGCAAACAGTGAGACAGCAACAATTATCATGCCCAGCGTTGCAAAGAGCCTTGCACCATATTTATCAGTAAGGCTTCCGCCAATAGGACCCATTATTACCGTTCCAATGAGCATCGGCAGCATATATACCCCTGCCCAGAAAGGTGTCTCGGTGTAAGCAAAACCGTGCAGCGGCAGATAGATTCCCTGAAGCCATATTGCTACCAA
>JBMFVR010000143.1:0-3474 GCA_049965895.1 Nitrososphaeria archaeon
CTACCCATTTTTCATGCTTTGCGGCTATAACTGCAACCAACGAAACCCCTGGATGTTGACTTATTGCATCTTCAAGCCTTAATGAAGATATCCATTCACCAGCTACCAGTCAAGGAGCTACTGTAGGACCCCTGGGCTTAACAGCCTCTGGGCAGTACATAGTTGTCTCAAGCTCAGGATCATCATATTCGGCCGGATGGATTGATGAATTTAGTCTAAGCAACCCTGGATCTGGAGAATTATTAGCATATGATTTTTCTAACTGGGGGGCACCGATAGTTGGGAGTGGTATAGTGACCGGCTGTCATTTCGGCTTTATTTCTCTCTCTACCGATTCTTGGTTGTGGTTGCCACAACCCGAAATTGGAGTATATTATTGTTATAATGTTGTTGTTTATGGGGGTTTGATAATAGGGGCTAGTGGTGACTCAATAGCGGCCTACACATTGAATGGTAACACTGTTTGGCAGCAGCCTAGTTTAACTGAGTTTATAGGATCCACTTCAGGTACTGTGGCTACTATTCCAACGGTGGGTGCTAGTGTGGTTTTAGTTGTTATGGAGAATCCTTATGTATTGATGGCCTTTGGTGATGGGAATGGGTCATACCTATGGAGCTTGAGTTTAGGCAATAATACTGTTTCAGAACCCTCAGCCTATAGTAATGGGTTATTTTATGTCCCGCTTAATAATGGTACATTGATCGCGGTTTCATTGAGTGGTAAGGTAGTGTGGTCTGTTAACTTGGGTTCAGCACCCACTACACCAGCCATTGCCTATGGGGTTGCTTATGTTGGTACTGCTGGTGGTGAGCTAATTGCAATAAACGCCACTAACGGTACCGTTGCCTGGTATGATTCCCTATCCACAATTACAGCACCACCCATAGTGTCAACTAATAAGATAGTTTACGAAGGCACCATGACGGGCTACATTTACGCCGTAAATGCCACTAACTGTAATATAATATCAAGCTACTCCACCAATGGGCAAAGCATAGTAGCGCTGGCCCTAGATAATGGATACTTAATAGCACTAGACTCAAATGCAAACATCTACTTATTTAATAAATAATGCTAAAATTCATGAGCCATTTTAAGTACCAAAACTCTATATTTAATTCATTGATTACAAATTTGGTTACAATAGATACTTAAGGTCTCGCCCCTTTGGGGTGGGATAGGTGATTTTTATGATAAGCCTTACCAGAGGGCTAACTTAAGAAGCTCCCAGCAAAAAAACCCTGCCTTCTAAGACAGAGAGGAAGTCATAAATATGCCTAATTAAGCACTATAGTCTGCATGAAGTCAAAGTCAACCACATTACTACTAATACTAGTAATACATACGCTCACAGGGTACTTATTATCAATAACCATTATGAATGAGTTATTACTATACACTCTAACCTCAACAAGCGTAATAATACTCATTTTCTGCTGTTACTTATAAGATAACCTCTGAAAACTATTTCTTCCACAACTCCTTCTTCCATAAATCCCGCTACTATAGTTGCAATGGTTGCTAATAACTTCAACCCATTTAATTCAAATAAATATCTGAAAACAATTGTAATCTGCAGTTCAACACCTAAATACGCAAGCAATTATTATACCTAATAAATATAAGAAGTAATTCTTTGTAAATTTAAATCCCAAATTACTTAAAGAAATACCATCTCTCTTAATTAAAAAATAAAATATAGTAAAGCCCAGAAGCTCACCAATTATTATTGAAAACAGAAAATATTATGTCTTTCCATAAGCACTTTCTTGTTTATTTATTAGAGGATATAATAAAAATGAAGGTAATATAACAACAATTAAGAATATTATCATATTTATTACAATCCTTGTGTTTTTATTATGCAGCATGAACATGCACCTCCACTTAGAGTAATTTTATTGCTTTAAAAGTTTAATGATGATTCAAAATTATCATAGACCTATAAAAGACTTTATTTGAGATGCTAACGCCTCTTTATTATCTACTTCAACTATAACTTTATTATAACTATCATTACTTAGTTCCAATGTTACTCATTTATTAGTGTGTCTTATCAAAGCAAATATTTTGTTACCTTTCATATCTAAAAATTTGCCTTCTATAACTTCTCTTGGTATTCTAGATCCTACTATTTTAATGCTCTTCATTAAATCTCCCCAGCTTAGATCTTGAGTTGAAACTGATTTTATATGAGAAAATGGTATTTCTATCCTATGTCTTAGACTTCCCAAAATTTCAAGGCCTGTTATTTCAATTATTAATTTTCCACTTCCTATTGAAACTTTATGACCCATTAAATTTCCCTTCTCTTTTTATTGACACAAATAAGATCTTTTAAATTTTTTAGCTTTTATAACAATAAACCCTGCATCTTTACTATAACCCTTTATTATTTTATCTAATCCCTCCTCTTTTCCAGGTTTATAAAATAATGTTGAGTTAACCACGACTGATTGATAACCAGTTTCTTCTAGCATATTCATCACTTCTTTATATGTGTAAAAATTAGCATATTTATAAAAAGGATTACCCTTTTCTTTAAGTATTTCATAATATTTTCCCCATTTACTTTCTTTAGGAACAAAACCAGTTATTATAAACCCTACTTTTTTCAATGTCCTGTTGATTTCTTTAAGGGCCCTTATTGGATCATCTAAAAAACAAATAGTTATCAATATGTAAACTGTATTAAATTTATTATTTGAAAAAGGCAAATATTCGCCTACACTCTCTATTACGTTTACTCCTCTGCTCTTAGCTATTTTAAGTAAAGATAATGAAGGGTCAATTCCCAGATCAATGTTTAAAGGTTTAGCAAATCTCCCGCTACCAACACCTATTTCCAAAGATGGTTTTTTCGTATTTTCTTTTGAAATTTTGACTGCATGCAACTCATTTTCATAAATAATCCTATGCTTATCGTACCATTCATCATATCTTATTGAATATAAATCAAATGGATCGAAAACCAACTTCATTTAATTTATAGATATAATATAAAATTAATTAACCTTTCCAGAATAGGAATTAAAGCAACATTTAATTGACTACAAATAATTAAAAATAAATTTATTTTTATATAATATCTCTAAACTATTAAACTAACATTTTCAAAAGTTGTTTTAATATTTTAAAAATTTTTTACATATCAAAAAGTATGAAATGCTTGGGATATTAATGGTTCGCTTGCACAATAACTTCCATTTTCCTTTTTAATCCACGAATGTTTTACTAATTGAATTAAGTAATTATAAATTTCTGATTCACTTATTTCAATTCCTTCTTCCAGTTCTAATGCTTTTTTAATATCACTCCAACTCCTGCATTTGCTCAATAATTTCATAATCGTTTCATACCTTTTTCTAGCAACTTCCCTTCCAATCAAAAAATTATTGAATTCCTTAATAATCAATTTCTTAGCATAATCTAACGTAATTTTTAAGCTTTCTTCAAAATTTTTTCTTTCCATA
>JBMFVR010000144.1:0-3461 GCA_049965895.1 Nitrososphaeria archaeon
CCATTGGCCCGATCGTATAAAACCCGCTTACGCCACCGTATATTTCATATGAAGGCCAGAAATAACCCTTAGATTTTGCAAGATTGAGAACTTCAGTGAGCTTATCCATGAGTCGAAAAAAATTAATCAGCTTATTAGCTTTACTGATGGATGCTTCTCCTTTGCCCAAGATATTCGTTTCATTACCCTGTCCCGCACTTCCTCATTGTTTTCAAATTCCTTAATCACTCTGCCTTCAGCGATCCATTGTTTCATTAACTTCACATACCCCTCAGGGGGCGACCTTTCCTCCGGCAGTATTATGTCAGACCCAGTGTCAAAGTTTCTGTAAGCTTCCTTGATGCCCGATATATCACCCCTCTTTGACCTCCTCACCATCTTGCCATCATTTTCAACCGCTACAATCTTCATGTTAAAATCAATGGTTGGGGCATCTGCAACCGATGTGCCAATACCATACCCATCTACTACATCGTTCATCGTGCCAATGTCCCCCTCATCAATGCCGCCTGATATGATTATTTTTACGTTTCTGCCTCCCCTCTGGTCAAGCTCCCACCTTACTTCTTCCACTATCTTCCTCCAGTCTCCCCTTCTTGACCCCGGGGTATCCAGCCTTACACCGTAAAGCCTTTTTCCAAGCGATTCAAGAGCCATTATGGATTCCGTTTTTTCATCATAGTAGGTGTCCACAAGGGCTATTCTCGGAATCTCAGGTTTGATATGCCTGTCAAACGCAAGCCATGCCTTTTTTGGATCGTCATAAAGAAGTATAAAGCTATGAGGCATTGTGCCAGAACCCTGTTTGCCGAGCAGCTCTGCACCCAACACATTGCTGAAACCGTCAAAGCCACCTATGAACGCCCCGCGTTCGATCATGGGAGCCAGTGCAGGGTGAGCTCTTCTTGTTCCAAAGCTCAGCAGTACCTTTTCAGGTCCAGCTAGGTACCTCATCCTTGCTGCCTTGGTTGAAACACCACTGAACGAGCACAGGAACCCAAGAAGCGCTGTCTCATACCGTGCAAAGTCCCTGTATTTCCCCTCTATTCTCATCACAGGTTCATATGCTATGTCAGCCTTTGAAATAAGGAATAGTTCTCCCTCATCCATTGCCCATACATTAACAGGAATACCTTCAAGGAGCTTTAATGACTCATAAATGCCAGAAACTATACCCCAGCTGTCACTGTATGGAAGGTGCCTTGTGTACACCTCCATCACAACTTTCGGATTGATTCCCTCTCCATCCAGAATTCTTTCAACATTTACAAAGTAATAATCAGTGGTAAGACCAGATTTTATCTCCTCTTCATTTGGAATCAAAAACCTTCTTTCGTTCATAATTTCCTTTATACAGGTTAAATCTTAAAGTTATCTGAAAGTTTTGACAAAAACTGTTGCCTGAACGTTGATTTAAGGCGTTTTTTGAAATTTTCTACCATTATTACGTGTTTTAAATGTAATTAGGATGATTGCCAACGGTTGGATATAAGGCTTGGCAGTGAACGGAAGTAATGAGGTCATTCAGAATAGCAGGCCCGTTTATGCCGGTGAATGAAAAACTGCTAAAAATGTCAGATCATGCTTTTGTGTTCTGGGGTAATTGTGCGAAAAATGCTTTTTGATTGATACCTTGCCTTGGACACACGTTAATTTTGCGGGAATATTCTGTAAGAATTTATTCCGATTAGTTAAATAATTTGGCCAGTTCTGTACGGTTGATGAAAATTATTGCAACGTACGGGAGGGATCATAGACTGAAACCGCTGGATGAGGCAGAAGTGATTGGGATAATAGACAGAGAAAATGGGTCCATAACAGAAAAGGTGAATCCAGGGTACATGACGAGCAAGGAAATGGCAATGAGCTACATTTTGAGGCTTGGAGCTGATGCCATAGTGGTAAAAAAGGGGTTCCTTTGCCCGGGCTCATATGCAATGTCACAGGGCAAAATAAAATATTTAGTTTTGGACGATGATAAAACTGATTCGCTTATCAATACATTAAAGGCCAGTGAGCCTCTAGACGAACTTAATGAAGAACTCTATGAAGAATAATCATTTTCAAAAAATTTCTGTAAACATTTTAATAAATTTTAATAAATTGCTTTAGAATGTAATTACTTGATATCCTGAATTAACAAAATGAGCTAGCCTTTCCCCCGTAGGAACGAGGTTAACTCCCATGTTTGTGAGTTGTTCCTTGATGTTCTTCGCATTGGCAACGGCAATACAGGCTGAATCTACGCAACCGGCATTGGATAGAACCTTAAAATTCTCGAGATCATTTCCTGTGATCTTGGTCAAGTGTTCCTCTGCAGGACCAAAGAAAAGCACCCTGAGGTCTTCATATCTCTGATTCATAACAGACCTTGCGGCTACGGTTAATCCTACGGAAAATCTTTCAGGACAGTCATCACCTGCAACGATGAAGAAAAGCACTTTCATTTGTAAGAATCAGTTCTGTGAATTTAAAAGCATTTACTATTTTTTTCAGGGAATTTCAATTGTTATGTGATCTGCGAAAATGCGATATATCTAAATACTACATTTCCAGAACTGATTGTATGGAGTACAAGTGGACTGTGCTCACCAACACCACACTTGGCATAATAATGTCTTCAATGAACATGTACATTGTATTAATTTCCCTTCCCACCATTTTCAGAGGATTAAGCATAAATCCGTTTCTTCCTGGCGAATTTGTTTACCTGCTGTGGATACTGATGGGCTACAGCATAGTGCTGGCATCTGTTCTGGTTACATTTGGTAGAATTTCGGATATGTACGGCAGGGCTAGAGTTTACACCTGGGGGTTCGTTGTGTTCACAGTTTCTTCGGTTCTGCTGTCAATTATACCAAGCGATTCAGGGAATGAAGGTGCTATGCTGCTGATACTGTTCAGAATGGTACAGGCAATTGGTGGAGGGCTCTTGATGGTAAATAGCACAGCCCTTCTGACTGACGCTTTTCCCGCAAACGAAAGAGGAAGGGCACTAGGACTGAACCAGATTTCATTCGTAATAGGTTCATTTCTTGGGTTAATTCTGGGCGGCCTGCTGGCAGGTTATGACTGGCACCTTATATTTGTGGTGAACATACCGTTTGCAGTGGCAGGTATGATATGGTCAATATTTAAATTAAAAAGGGTACGCGGAACAGGCATCGTTTCACTTGATATAATGGGTAATGTAAGCCTTGCTGCCGGGCTCCTAGCAATATCCTTGGGTCTAACCTATGCGTTGATGCCCTACGGCAATTCTTCGATGGGCTGGGGAAACCCATGGGTAATTGCCATGTTCCCTCTGGGGGTCATGCTATTTGTGCTGTTCATATGGAACGAAAGAAAGGCAAAATCACCGCTGTTTAACCTTTCACTGTTTAAAACACGTGCCTTTTCGTACGGCTCACTTGCGCTGTTCTTAAACGCACTTGCTAGGGGAGCAATAATGTTCTTGGTAG
>JBMFVR010000145.1:0-3313 GCA_049965895.1 Nitrososphaeria archaeon
TTCTACACATTAATAGCATCAGGCGATAAAACTGGTGGAAGTGTAAGCATGCAGGGAGTGCACTGGTTCATCAATGGCAGCGAGGTGAGCATCGCTGCAACACCCAACCCTGGCTATAAATTTGAGGGTTGGATAACAACTGGCAGCTCAATAAAGATTTCAAACTATACCTCAGCGGAAACTGAAGCCAGCATCAATGGGCCAGGTGCAATAATTGCAGAATTCACCCCGGACTATTGAGCCAGTGATCATCATCTAATGATATGTTGAAGCATTAAATCTATCTCAATCGCTTAACTCTTGAAATTCAAATTCAGGAAGTTATGTGCTAATACGGTTTTCCATCAGCCAAACCATCCCCTGTTAAGCATGTTTGTATCTTCCAAGACACGAGTAAACCCGATCATCACCACGGGTGTTACCAGCAACATTGGTACCAGCCCGCTCACAACCCACCCAAACCACCACAACCAGTAAACCTGAGAAGGAACAAAACCCATTCCATATTCTATACCAACGCCTATTATTGCTCCCACAAGATTTACCAATATCACTACTATGGAAATAAACCATAGCCATGCTTCCTTCCTTTTGGTTTTGCACGCGCCTATATTTGAATATATTAAATCCCTGAAAAATGGGTCGATGCCTCTTTTTCTTAGCAGGCCCCTGTACACCAAAAACGGGATCATTGACGCAATCAAATAGGTCGCAGAATAAACTAAAGATGGCAAAATCCCCAGTCCAAAAAGCAAACCTGAACCAAAAAAGCTTCCGACGTATACTCCAATCATTCCCCATGCTCCCCACCACATAATGAACGCAACGTAGAACGGCGCAGCAAGGTAGAACAATGGAATTCCATTGTAGCTAAGTGGCCCGTAGAGGATCAGACTCAAGTACGATAAAACAATTGAGACAAAAATCTGCGCAGCGTAAATTACATACCTCCTTACACCCGTATAATGGATTAGAGATAACCCATAATCTGACCATGGACAACCGCCGGGCGATTGGCCATATTTTTGATGCATAATTATTTTAGCGTTTTAATAATATTTAAATCTTAACCAAGCAACTGCTCTGTTGTAGACCTGCCTCAAATGCATAACATCTAACGCTCAACCATCAATCAGCCCAGAGCCATCAATGATCAGTGCATCAAGGATGTGCATGAATTAAAGCGCCTGGGTTATGCGCCATAAGAGGCACCTTGGAGCTGCAAAATTCTAGATATATCTTCCCTGGAAAAATATATAAATTCAATTTATAACATTAAAAATATAATTGAAAACTCAATATATAGCTGTGGTTATCATAGTTCTAGTTGCTGTATTGGCGGTTGCCGGGGGAATGTGGTATGAAAGCCAGAAGCCAGCTGTCAAGCCAGTTTCATACTATGTTGTACTGGCAGACCCACCAACCGTGCCCGCAGGCACAAGCTCCCTGAACCTGACATATTCAAATGTTGCCGTTCACATCGCAAACAGTAGCTGGGTATATGCCAACGTTTCTGGGACAGTTAACATAATGGACCTTGTAAATGTGGGCCAGGTAATAGGGTCATTTTCAGTGCCCAGGGGGTCGGTTATTGACAAGATATCATTTTATATTCAATCAATTAAGATAGGTGTGAATGGAACTGTAAGCAATGTATTTGCAAGCACAGACGTCCTTACAGCTCCAGTAATAAATTCCGGGGCTGTCCAGTCTTCCGGGGCTGGGGTCCTCGATATAAACCCGGTGGTGAACCAGATATATGTGGGTTCAACCCCAATTTACGTTATGGGAACCGGTGCTGTGGCCATCAATGTCGCCAATGCAAACATAACTCAGGTTGGACCTTATAAGATAAATACAGCTATTAAGCAGACACTAAACACCTACACCCACAACGTTTCTTTTGTTGCCAGCCTTTCAGCTTCCGGGAACAGCACGAGCTTTACGGTTACAGTAACCAACAACGGAATTGATCCGGTAGAAATAAGTGGCTTTTCAGTTTTCGGCATGTGGGGCATAACGCCAATATCGCTGTACAACGGCACAGTGGTTGTTACAGGAATACATGTGCCCAGGATCGTTGACTTCATAACCATTAACGGCACCATGACTCCGATGAACAATCAGTTCGTGGTTCCGCAGAATTATAGCAAACTTGAATCGATAATACCAAGGGGAATTTACAGCGGCATGAAGGTAAACTTCACCGGGATTTATCAGAACCTTTCCTCACTTCCCATACCCTGGCAGAACGTTTCATCAATCTGGAACGGCAACATCAGCAACATACTGGATAACCAGAACAAGATTGTTGAATACTTCAGCAATGAAGGAAAATTCAACCAGAGCGAGATAGAACAGGCAATTGGCCAGCTGGAGCAGGGCAAAATCTACGCGGTTAGCCAGCAGCTGAACCTGTCCAATATAACAAGCACTGGCAATAGGTCGGGAATTACCGGCATCATTAGCAACAAGAGCAGCATAACAAAGTTAATTAACAGCACAAACATTTCACAAACCAACATCACCAGTTTGATCAATAATACATCGTTATCAATTGCCGTTGTTCCCGTATATGCTCAACCATTAACTCTTACTACCAGTGGCACACTGATACCTGCTCATTCAAGTTACACATTCACTTATAGTGGTGCGATACTGGTGTATGAAGGAAACGGGCAGAGAGTCATGATAGTCCCGATTGCAGGGAACGCGTACCAAGTTATCAATATATTTCCATATTCTCAGGCAAATGTCACGGCCACCTGATCGTTCCACATCGTTCCTGAGGGTTCCTAATAAATGCCTGTCTGCAATATTGTGCCATGAACAATAAAATATTACCGTTAATAGTCATTTTGACTGCGATTTCAATGGCTGTGCCATCCTATTCAATGGTATATGCCCAGAGTTCCCAGTCACTGGGCATCGTAATATCATCTACAATGAATGGAGTGCAAACCGCCCTGCATCAAGTTAAAAGCGGCACGGTTGCGTACCAGCAGCTGAACCAGTCACTAACTTACCTCACTATTGCGCAGAAGCTTTACAACGCCGGCAACTATACAGGTGCTGAGTACTACCTTAAAATTGCGATGAATGAAAGCTACAGCGGTGTCATTTCAGCTGGTGGGGAAACATTCACGGTCCCTCCAGGCCTTAACGTTTCAAGAGAGGTTGCAATAGAATACGCGCAGAAAATAGAATTACTTGCGCAGAACATAAGAAACAATAGCATAAGGGAACAGGTAATGTCCAACATCAGCACCGCAATTGCGCTGCTTAAGGAGCCCGGGAACGCTTCACAGGTGGC
>JBMFVR010000146.1:0-3301 GCA_049965895.1 Nitrososphaeria archaeon
CCTGAACCAGATACTGACATCGCAGGAAATGAGGAACCAGACATTCTTGATTCCACAGCTGCGGCAGCATACTTTGCAGCTTTCTGTATGATATCATTTTCGATCATACCCCTCGCAATGCCATGATATTTTTGAGATCGTAAGTTATCCTCTGCTAAATCCATATCAAGCTTAATTGCCTCACTTATCAATTTTAATATCACAGAATCGCTGGCCAGAGCTTCTATGTATTCCAGCATTTCAGAATAGTGTAGATGGACAGTCTTTGTTGACCTGTCATATATCTGGTCAAGGTATGAACCCTGATCTGCGGCTCCTACAATAGTCATCGCTTCGTTTACTGAATTTAATGCCCTACCATTGTAAATTATCCTATCGTGACCATCAGCTATTATTGTACCCCTGCCATTTACTCTTGCATAAATAAATAGGGATTTAGTTTCAACAGGCTTTACAAGCAGATAAAATTTGCCATTGTATGATCCAGTTGCAGTATTCAAAGTTTCAAGCCCCCGCGGCTCTGAAAGCAACCCCCTTTCAACAGCTGCCTTAATGCCAAAACCACCCCCCGGAACGCCGGCCGCAAATGCATTCTTGAAAACATCATAGTCAAGGTACAGTTCAACATCATAGGGCTCTTTGGCCCCTTCCTTTGCTAAAGAAATTGCATAGCCTATGGCAGCTATTTCTGTACATCCGGCCGAAGGTTTTACCTCTAATTTTAGTATTTCCTTTAAGCACTCAAAGCAATCCATGGTTAGCCTAAAAGCCTGTACAATAAAAAAATTGTTGAAAAACCAGCATGAATCAATGGCACATTTTAGCACCATCAAAAAAGCTAATATTTGTCCATATAATTTACAGGATATTGAATGCCAGACAGTTCTTCATGCTGATAAGGATACCGTCCCTTACAGCTACAGCAATTCCACTTTTAACAGGGGGCGCAATTGCTTTTAGGGCAGGTAAATTTGATATATTTTTATGGGCAGATATGTTCATAGTGGCTCTTTTTATGCAGATAGCAACAAACGTCTTCAATGAGCACGGAGATTACATTCATGGAATAGACAAATTTGTGTCACATGGATTTTCAGGAGTTATAGTCAAGGGAGAAGCATCTGCAAGGGAAGTGCTCAAGATCGCTATGGTCTTTTATTTGGCTGCAGCCATACTAGCAATTCCTCTGGTTGTAAAGAGGGGATCACTGGTTATAGTGCTTGGGCTTCTTGCTGCTTCCGTTGGCTTTCTGTATTCTGAGGGGCCGTTACCGCTGTCAAATACACCGCTAGGAGAAGTACTTGTTGGCCTAACAATGGGTCTAATTGAAGTTATAGCAACTGAGCTTGTGGCTTCTGGTAAAATAACAGCATCCGGTTACTTTATATCGGTTCCCATATCTCTACTTGTTTCAGCAATACTAATAGCCAACAATATAAGGGATATTCAAAAGGATAGGCAGGTGAACAGGAAAACGCTGATCGTGCTGATTGGTGGCAGGTACGCTACAATCCTATTTTATTCAGTTATTGCATTTTCGTATCTATGGTTGCCTGTGATCTGGATATTTACCGGGAATTTTTTTATTAATTTACCAATTTTTACACTGCCCATTGCAGTATGGGGTGCATTTTACCTGCACAAAAATGGATGGAAATATGGCGTAGAAATCAGTTCAGTTTTATATCTAATATATGGTTTAGTGCTTACTTTGACGCTGCTAATTTGAAATAACTTATAACCGCTTGCAGACAATACCGTCACAAATAAACCAAAAAAATTTGGAAACATTAAAAGCGGAATAAAAAAATCAAAATAAATAATATGAATTATTTAATGGAGCTTGAACGCAAAACAAGTTATGGAACCTTATTTGAAATGGTAAAAAGGATAGTAGAAAGGTACACTGGATTGCACAGAGCAGGCCTGACGTTGTTGCTTAGTAACCTTCCCACAAATATAGCAGCTTATTATCCAGTTAACTCGAACTATATAGTACTTAACAGATTTCTGACAGAAAGGATCCGGGAAGTTGTAAAGAATGAACTGGAATTCAATTCGTTCATTTTGGTTGTGTTGCTTCATGAATACCTACATTCACTTGGTTTTCTTGATGAAGCTAATGTACGTAACAGGGTCAGAGACATCTGTGCAAGCGTATTTGGCACAGAAAGCATTGTATACGAGCAGGCCCTATCAAACTGGCTAGAAAAGTACCCGGAACTAAATGTGCCTGTTAAAGAGGAGAAGGCGTTCAGAATTATTAGGGATTTTGACTATGAGAGCCAGAAATATATAGGATAAAACTTGGCTTTACTGCAAAAGCCTATCAGTGATTTTTATGCTGCTCGCGATATAAATCAGTTAGCATTTTGACGTGGTTTAAAAGCTCTGGTAAGACCATTTCAACCCTTCCCCTGATTATAATATCAGCCATATGATCATTTTCCCCTGGAGTATCATTAATTATGACTATTTTTGAGCCATTTCTTTTGGCATACAATGGCAGATAATTTGCGGGAGAAACCGATAAAGAACTGCCTATTATTAGCATTATTTCTGCCCTTGATGAATAATCAATTGCCTTTCGCAACACTTTATCATCAAGAGGTTCCCCAAAAAACACTATATCCGGTTTGAGAATACCTCCACAGCTTTCACATTTTGGTGCGTTATTGTATCTTTCAGCTAACCCCCTAAGATCATATTTCTTCTTACAAACTGTGCATATCGCATTTTTCAGTGAACCGTGAAGTTCTATAACATTGCCTGAACCGGCGCTTTGGTGCAAGCCATCGATGTTCTGTGTTATTACGGTGCAAAGCATCCCCATTTTTTCAAGTTCGGCAAGCACAATGTGAGCCGCATTAGGGCTTATTTTATTTTCAAACATAAAGTACCTGTTAAATAGTTCCCACACCTCATCTGGATTTTCATTAAAGTAATTAATTTCAAACTTTTCTGGGTTCACGATCTTCCATAGCCCATCCGTTCCCCTGAAATCCCTGATCCCGCTAGGTGTGCTTATGCCAGCTCCAGTAAGTGCAACATTACATGAGCTTTTGACAATAAATTTTGCTAACGTTTCAATTTTTTCGCTCATAAATTAAATTTTAAAAAATGTTCAATATAAATTTAGTTCAATATACTGGAAGTGGTATTAAATGAAAGTCTTTTCTGCCTGCTCACGAGTAGGCATATAATTTAATGTGAACTACGCCCGGCTAAAGCCGGGCGCGTCCCGCTTCATCGATGAGGCTCGCAGTCACGTGCGGAATACTTTTTAAATACTCCAGCATGA
>JBMFVR010000147.1:0-3179 GCA_049965895.1 Nitrososphaeria archaeon
CGGCCATCCGGAGCTTTTCCACGTGATAGCCAGCTAGCTGCATTGATATATCAAGCTTCTCTGCTATCTCCGAAATCGTCTCTGTTCCGTTATATATCAGGATAAATACGGCCCTGCCAGTATCGTTGTCAAGCTCTTCCCCAATCAATTTAAGCTCCTCTATGTGCCTGGGATTATCCAGGTAAACAACCCTGAACATTTCTTCAGCCATAATGGCATACTGAAACGACAGGCTTATATTCATAACTCAAATGTGCCTTTTACCAAAATAGCCTTTTTGACCACAGTTATGTTCTCAAAGGCGGCACAAAAGCATGCATTGCAGGCACTAACAGAATGTCCGGACTGCCACAATTGAATACGGTTTCCCGCTAGGTACTTGGGGCGGGAGGAGCATTGGGCCTGAAGCCCCTATGTCATGAAAGAGCATTGGCAAAAGGCCGCTGCAGAACCCTCAATTACCATGAACGATCATGTGCTGAAATTCCTCACAGCGGACCAAAAAGCAGCTTTAATGGAGCGCTTTATAAACCTCAGTTCAAATCTGGCATTAATGAGGCTCGTGATTTCCTGTATGGATAGGAGACTAAACAGGTATCTTGATGAATTAAATGATGGGGATACATTATTTGTTAGGAACGCTGGCGCAAACGCCAATTCCCTGCATTAAAACTGATCAGGGACGCCGACGAGGTAATTGTATTGCCTCATACAGATTGTGGCGCAATGGGAGTGGTTCACAGGGCACTTTCCGGCGAAAAAATAAATGGTGTAGATTCACTTATGACATCCTTTCATGGCCTGGAAGGTTCTAGCAGGCATTAGCTTGAATTGGAAAACCTCAGAATCCAGAAAGAAAAAATCAGAGCCATATCAAAAGGGCGGGTATCGGGTGAAATCATAAATACTGAAAGCTTGCAGACACCTTCATTTTCTGATTACATTGCTGCTATAACGCAACCGTCAAGTGAAAAATATTCTGCCATCATTCCCGAAATGGATAGAACTTATGTGATCCAGGTATCAGGCAGAGACAGCGATATTGACATCCGCATCGCTAGAAAGTTTTTAGGTATCAAGAAATTTAGGCATATGTCAGGAGGGTCCTTGAGATGATCCTCTCCTTGTGCTGTATCGCCTATTTCAAAGGATAGCTCCGGGCTCAGTTGAAGGGATCGATAACGATAAAGAGCGGAAGTATGAGCGGGTAAAGGGTGAACAAATTTACGCCCTTCTGGACTGGAACAAACGCGAACTCGACCGCAACCAGTACCGGCATAGCTATTGAGATAATCAGGTATCTTACTGCCCTGATGAGGGTCTCATGAGAAAGTTTCTCAAAGCTGAAGCCCACATGCGCCGGCCCTCCGTAACCCTGTGTATAGCGAAGAACGCTATTACAGATGAAATGACAGCCACCAGAAGCACAATGCCCTCAAATGCTGCTATGCCCAGATACGGCTCAAACGGAACCAGGAAGTCGACAAAACCCATAACCATGGCGTATCCCAGGTATCTGCGCCTGCCGGTAAATGCCGCAAGGACTGCAAGGTAGCCCCATGAGAGGTGCAGGAGCATTGATGAAATCCTTTCAGTTATGGCAAAGCCTATTACCTGGAGTGCTGGTATCAGTGGAAGGAAGAGGGACGGCGCGCTGCTGGAAAGGAGGGAGTAAAGCTGGGGTGATCCTGGCAGCATGGTATAGTACAAAATATAATTAATTAACAGGGGTATTGAGATGAGAACACCGTTTTCCCACATACCGAGGCTCAGGCCGTACCCCACTCCATCTTGGACCTTCATGGAGCCCCTGGCAAAGTGCACGACCAGGTATGCGATACCTACCTCAAAGAAGGAAGTCTGCAACCCGTAGTAAATTCCCATGACCACAGGGTTACCGGTTGATTGCACAACTCCGATCGTGAAATGCTGCAGCACTACCTTCAGCGCAATTGCTGAAAAGTACGCCACGAACGCGTAAAGCACAACCCTTATTGCAAGGGCGCCCTTCCTGCTCAGGTATATCACCGGTACGAAGGAAATGGCCATAACAACTATGGGAGTTATGAAGTATGCTGGATCAATGTTCTGAATCATAGGAAAGCTTTATTAGAGAATTATTTAAGTATGTCGAAAACGCTTTCAAATTATGAAAACGTTTAACTCAACAATTCTTTCATCATTTTTAACTCGTTCACTGTTCTTTCATTGAGAAATGTATCCACGAACTTTTTCAACTGAACGCTAACTGCCCTGTCCATCAGGTCTGGAGCATCTTCAGGCACTTCAATTTCCATCAATTCCCTCAGCATGCTCATCTGGATGTCTGAGAAGATGGCCGGCGGCTGCCTTAAATTTCTGCCGGTAGGATTGATATCTATCATGATGGAGGGAGGCACAAAGAGCAGGGCGGCTGCCCAGTAGTACTTCTTTTCAAGGTTGTTCACCCTTTCGACCCTTGTTTGCCTGATCAGGCCGGCGCTTTTCATTTTAAAAACCCTTCTCCAGACGCTTACCGGGGAAAGTTTCATCGTGCCAGCAAGCCCCGAAACCGACCTTTCATCGAATATCAATCTGCTGATTATTTCCCTGTTAACAGGGTCCGAAAGAAGCTCGACTGCGGTTCTGTCAACAACCATGGCGGCTTTCATTATTTTAAGTGGCTTGTGCGCAGGATAAATCTGTTTCTGAAAAATATTTCAAGCGAATTCCTGATATGTGGCATAAATTATCGGATTGCTGCCGTTCAATGCTGTTCTTGAGTTGATTCCTTATAGCTGCCCTTGATTTTTTTCATGATCGAGCTGTCACCATAGAGCACGATGCCTGAGTCAATGATTTCCCGAATTAACCTTCGCCCCATTCTGGCCATATCAATAAGCTGTTCCTCTGTGTATGTTCGCGGCTCAACCTCTACCGAAAGTGATGAATCCATAAAGCTTGTTACATCAAAGCTCGAATCAGGAACAACTATTATTACATCCGCATCGGAGAAAGCCGTGTAGTCGCCACGGGCCAGGGACCCTATCAGTATTACGGCTTTGGCTCCCCTCTGGGAGCAGCGCTTTCCGTAAGCTTTAAGCTCATTGATGACCCTGCCATAGTTCATCTTAAACAATTTTACTTTTGACGTACTCGATGATTTTTTCCGCATAGCCCACCAACCTCCTTGCCTCTTC
>JBMFVR010000148.1:0-3159 GCA_049965895.1 Nitrososphaeria archaeon
TAGTGTAAATCTTCCTGTTCCTCCAGTAAGCTATAGGTATCATTTTATTCACTCAACCCTCCTCATTATATGGATCACCGAAGTTGTATCAACACCGCCCACGTTGTGTGTTAACCCCACCTTTGCCCCCTTTACTTGGTTATGTCCAGCTGTTCCTGCAAGCTGCATAAATGCCTCTACCACCTGGTATGCACCGGTTGCCCCCACAGGATGACCCCTGGCCTTTAGCCCTCCAAATGTGAGTATAGGCAGCTCTGAGCCCATGTTGAACCTGCCATTTGAGGCATCCTGAGGTGCCTTTCCCCTTTTTGATATGCCCATTGCTTCAAGGCCAAGCGATGCAACTATAGGAAACGCATCGTGCAATTCAATGAAATCTATATCAGAGGCACTTATGCCTGACTTCTGCATTGCCTTCCTGAATGCAATCTCTGTAGCAAGGAACCTCAAAGGCTCTTCCCTCTGAGCAACTATCAGGTCATTGGTTGCTATTTCAGAAGCTAGCACTTCCACAGGACCCTCTTTTGAGCTCAGAATCACGGCCGCTGCCCCATCCCCTGAGGGGGCACTGCTAAGAAGCCTTATGGGATCAGCTATCACCTGTGATCTCTTTACATCCTCAACCGTTATAGCCTTCTTGTATTGTGCATGGGGTGAAGTTACAGCATTTTTGTGGGCTATCACGGGGAAGTAATCCATCAGTTCCTCATCAACGTTATAAGAGTTCATGTACAGCCTCATGAGAAGTGCATTCAGGGATATAAATGAAGCCCCAACCGCCTGAGTGAAATCTGAACTCTCGGCCATGGCCAGGGCCTTTGTTGTCTTTGGTGTATCCATATCCTTCATTTTTTCTACCCCCACAACCAGCACATTTTCATACTCACCAGATTTTATGGAAAGGTAACCCTCGTGAACCGCAGCGCCTCCTGAACCACAGGCAGCTTCGACCTTCATAGCTTCAACACCCTTCATTCCAAGGGAACTGGCCAGCAACGCACCCAAGTGCTCCTGATGGTTTGCATAGCCAGACATCATGTTTCCCACTATTACCTTGTCTATTTTAACCCCGGGCACCGCGTCAATGACCCTGTTTGAGGCATCTGTCATCAGATCTGCAATTGACTTTGTCCAGTATTCGCTCACGGGCAGTGCATAGGCCGACCTTATGAATACCCTGCTCATTTGAGTATCTTGCCCCTCCACCTTGCATAGGTTGCGTAATCGACTTCCCTGTAATTCCTTAATCTTTCACTGAACGGCACATAACCATCATCCTGTTCTCTTGAATTTACCTCAATTACAAAAGCATCACTGCCTGCTCCGCTTCCAAAGCTTGCAAGCATTATCCTGTCTCCTGTCTCTGCCATGTCAAGCACCTTTGCAAGCGAAATAAGCGTATTTGCAGAATATGTGTTCCCGATATCGTCATTGAGGAGACCTGGCCTCAGCTGCTCATCTGTGAAGCCAAGCCTTTTACCAACTTCAACTGGAAACCTCGGGTTTGGCTGATGAAATATAGCATATTTGAAATCTGATGGCTTCATGCCTGTTTCAGAGAACAGCATCTTAACGCTCGATGTTATGTGAGTAAAGTATGCAGGTTCGCCGGTGAACCTACCAAGGTGCATTGGATACTGGTCATGTGGTCTCCTCCAGAAATCCGGCGTGTCTGTGACATAAGAAACGGAGTGGTTTATTCTTGCAATTTCCCTCCCGTTTGGCCTACCTATCACGATTGCTGCTGCACCGCTTCCAGCAGTAAATTCAAGCTCGTCTGCAGGCCTCCCCTGGGCAGTATCAGCGCCTATTGCAAGTCCATAATCGATAGTGCCTGAAGACACCATCCCGCTGATCAGTTGCATTGCTTCGGTTCCCGCCTTACAGGCGAACTCAAGGTCCACACCAAGGGTTTTGTTATACCCAAGTATATCGCTGAGTATTGACCCCGTTGGCTTTACAGCATATGGCTTTGATTCTGAACCTACAAGTATTGCCTGAATCTGTGGATTACCTGCCATGCTAAGTGCCTGAGATGCAGATTCATAACTCATGGTCAATATGTCTTCATCAAATGAGGCAATGGCCTTCATCCTGTTTGGTCCCGCGCCTCCACCGTGCCACACCCTTGCTATTTCTTCGGTCCTTATTCTGTAGATTGGCACATATGCGCCATATCCAAGAATAGATGCGTTCAAGTTCATAGACTGTCAGAAAATGCCGGTATATTTAAAGGGCGCAAAAAAGCATCGGTTAATTAGACTGTGGTCTAATTTGAAGTTCCCTCTGCAGGTCAGTACTAACTTTATTAAAGGAAGTGGTTTGGGCCCTTATGCCGGCCAGCGATGGAATTAGATAATCGTAAACATAGTCGTCACCCATGTGCAGGATCATATATGGCTTAACTCCTTCCTCAGAAATTAGTCTTCTCCAGAAACGTTCATCCTTTTTTGTCATTTTCATGTCAATGCATGAATAGACATCATCAAACAGCTTCATGTTAACAGTCAATTCCAGCACTTCACTGGCAACATTAGTTGCGAGTATTATCCTGTATCGTTTTTTGAGCGGCCTTATAATGCTTTCATCAATGCTTAACTTTATCTCTGATACAAGCTTTCTGTATTCAGCTTTGTCAAGTGAAAACTTTTCAACCCAGTATGAAGGCCTGTACCAGTTAATATCTGATGGCCCTGCCAATCTGTAAATTTCCCTGAGCATTCTAACAGATTCCTCGAAATTCATTCCGAACCTTTTGGAGTAAAGCTCAGGAATTATCCTGTACCACAGGTCGTCATATATTCGGCAATCAGCTACAGTGCCACATAGGTCAAACGAAACAATGCTGTAATTCACCTATCAACCACCTTCATACATTACCTTAAGTTCTTCTAGGCTTACCGGCTGGCCCTCCTGAAGCTTTTTCCTTATCTCCTCCCTGAGCTTTTCAACATCCACCTGACCGCCCAAGCTGACTGATATGCCGGTTTTCTTGATCTCCTTTTCCCTCTCCTTTCTTTCCTGTTTTTCTTTTTCCTTATATTTCATTAGTTTTGATTTTATTCTCAGCACTTCTACTTCCTTTTTGAGTCTTTCCCTTTCATCTATAAGCTTTCTGGCATCATCTCTCAGAGGCAGCTCCATTGCATCCAGCTCCTT
>JBMFVR010000149.1:0-3143 GCA_049965895.1 Nitrososphaeria archaeon
CGAGAAATGTCAACTGCAAATTTTATGCCAAGTTCGCTGGAGAATTTTCCTGTACCTGCTCCAATTTCAGCCGATATGCCCTTTATCCCGGCTTCCTTAATTATATAAATTTCTCTCAGAAAGATAGCCCTATTATCGTCATACCATTTATCATAGTTTATTGGGTTAAATATCATATTATTCAACTTTATCCAATCGGTAACTTTTCAACCTTCAGATTTCTTTTTTCTAACCGGTGTAATCTCACTCCATTATAGCCTTTAATATTAAATTTTTTGCTTAACAATTCAGTAACTTTCACTGCAACTGCTGCTGAACATGCAAAATTGCTGCTATAGGCGCTCACCATGCCCATGTCCTGTCTAACTAGATCGGTTTCCATGATACTAGCTGACGCATCGTATGTTAATCTCGGCGCTGTCAAGTATCCTATAATATTGCTTTCATTTACTCCCAATAATTCCCGTGCACTGTTTAAAAGGGTGGTTAATTCGTATTCATTTATCCTATCATTGCTAGGTTTCACCATTGTAGGTGTTATTAAAGAGCCATTTTCTACAGGAACAATTATATCAGCCTGACCTGGTGGTGAAATCTTTTCTATTATTGTTTCAACCTTTACATTTAGCGCCAAATGCGACCCCTGCCATATGTCATATTTGATACTGTTACCAGTGATTAAGTTCAGTAAATATGGTACATTTACACCGGTAGCATTTACCAATATCCCATTCATTATAAATGACGAATTTCCTCTTTTTAGTTTAATTTTATAAATTCCATCGCCCATATTATTTGCTGAAATGATTTCTGTGTGGTTAAGATATGTAGCCCCATGCTCAATCAATTCTAGTTCTAAGTTTGCTATAAGATCAACAGGATCAACTAACGCCTCCTCAGTCTTAACTGCAAATTTAGCCTTTACTGAAGAAACCTTCTCTACGCGTTCGTAAGCAATTTTTAGCTTATCAAGCGATTCCATCCAATTTTCATAATAAACACGGTCTAAATTTTCTGTGGCTACAAAAAAACCGTTCCTGATCTTTAAAAATTCTTTAGCGAAGTTTCCCCAGAATTTCCTCTCCTCTGCACATCTTATTGCAAGTTTAGGATTGACCGCCGCAAATCTTGCACCACTATGAATTACTCCACCTATTCTAACAGAAGCACCGTTAGACTTTTTATCCTTTTCAATGACAGTTACATCAGCCCCAGATAGTGTTAAATTTAAAGCTATCATAAGTCCGGTAATACCGCCGCCAAAAACAATTATCTTTTCCATTCTCCATTTTTATGGAAAAATCATATTTAATTTTTGTTATTTTTATTCATTTTATGTATTTTTCAACTTCTTTGAATACAAACGAAAAGTCCTTATTATTTCTCTTTATTCCCTTTTCATATATTGCATGCAACACTATGGGCAAGGCTATTGTTGCATCACAGTAACATACAGCATTACCGCCCTGAGGCGATATCTTACCCCAGCTTACAGCTTCTTCAAACGTGGCTCCACTCAGACCGCCCCATTGAGGTGAATCTGATGTTATTTGTATTGCAAATTTGTGCGGCTTCACAATCTCCTCTTTCCTTTCACTTTCCAGCAAAAGGGCCTTTATTACAGCCATCAACTGTATAGTGTCCTTTGGAACTCCTCCTCCTATATAAACAACCCCAGTATCATTAGATTTCATTGCTATTTCTGTCATCTGCTCAAAGTCCTTAAATTGATCCAAAACTATTCTACCGCCTTTGCTCAATGCTGACGCTATCCCATAGCTGCTATCCATTATTGCTGGTGAAAATATTGGTACCTTTTTTTTGTAGGCCCTTGTAGATATCGAATCGATCCCCATCGTATCCAGCTTGTGCCCCAACAAATACATCAATTCAGCTGTAGAATATATATGATCCCTTTTGAGTTCACTTATAAAATCTGTAAGAAGCTTTTCCATTTCACGATATTTATACTCATCAGCCCATTCATCATAATAACGATCTATCTTGTATTTTAGTAATGTCTGATCATCAACATATGGTGTACCCTTACCATAGGGGAAACCCATTCCTGCGTATATATCCTCAGAGATGTTTGCTCCTGTTGAAACCAGAACATCCATGTAACCATCCTGTATCATTCTGGCTATCAGTTTCCACATTCCAGCTGTTGACATGGAACCTGTAAAACCTGTAAAAATTGCTACGTTAGGATCGCTTAGCATTGCCTGCCAAACATGAAAGACTTCCCCAAGCTTACGGCCCTGAAATGAAGTCTTACTCATTGCATCAAGAAGTTCAGAAATGCTTCTTTTTTCAATATCAATTGGTTCAACCTTTTCCTTAAAAAAGTCCTCTCTCTTCATTGCTTAACATATAGAACATCTTAATTTAAATTTATCCAAAACAGCTTAAATAAAAAAATAATAACAATAATAAATTAATGATGTTTATTCTTCTTCGTCTTCGTCGTCTTCGTCTGATGCTTCCTTTGTAACCTGTGACTCAGATGATTCTGGTGCTTGCCCTTCTTCTGCTATCTTGCCAACAGCAAACCTGTCAGCTACTTTTGTTATCTTTACCTTATATTTTTGTCCTTTTTGAGCTCCTGCTATGAAAATTACGAAGCCCTTTATTCTAGCTACTCCGTCTCCCCTTTTGCTTATTTCACTTACTTCCAGTTCGTATTCGGCACCTACCCTTACCGGCTTAGAACCGAATCGTCCAGAAACGTTATCGTCTCGTTCCAAACGTATTTTCGCCCAATTTCCTTTCTAATGCTAGCTTATAAGCTTTTTCATGGATGCCTAGCTGTGTTTTATTTACAATCCATTATACTCTTCAAACAATTCAAAGAATGATTGGATTTACGGTCTCCTTTTTGAAAGCCTCTTCATATTATTGCTGATGTTTTAAGCTTGCCAATGTCAAATCTGCATACATACATATGTATCAGTTCATGAATTAATCAACAGGATTAAAAAACTTTACATCAAAGGATTTCTCTCTTAATATTACCGTTTATTTCAGGACGTCAATCCTTCCAACTTCTCCTTTATCAGTAACTTTTCAAACTCCGTAATGCCTTTTTCCCTTTCATCTGATTCAACTCCATAGAAAGTTGTGCCGTGATCAGAGAGGATCTG
>JBMFVR010000150.1:0-3092 GCA_049965895.1 Nitrososphaeria archaeon
TTAAACCATGCTCATTTTTCAGAAAATTGCTGATATAATGACTGTTTACCGACAGTATAAACAAACAAACCCATTTTCCCGCGCCAATAATCAGTTAAGTTTTGCCATGTTTAGCTAATTATTGGATGGTTTCATACGAAAGCAATTATTTATAAGCATCTTTGCCTCTTGCAAATTATATGTGGAATTTTCGTGGCAAGGTAGCAATGATAACTGGAGCTGCTAGGGGAATGGGCAGGGAGTTCAGTGTTTCTTTTGCAAAAGCTGGGGCGAAGATTGTTTTGATTGATATATGCAAGGACGATCCTGCGGTACAATACAGGCTTTCTTCTGTAGAAGATTTAAGGGAAACTGAGAGGTTAATAAAAGAAGCGGGTTCAGAAAGTATCAGCTTTATTGCCGACGTGGCAAATTATGAGCAGGTAAATTCTGCTGTCAATAAAGCAATTGAAATTTTTGGAGCAACTGATATACTTGTAAATGCTGCAGGAATAGTTGCCGGATGGCATCATATAAGCGAACTTGAACCGTGGATCTGGCGCAGGACAATCGACGTTAACCTTAATGGCACATTTTATACTATAAGATCTGTATTGCCGTCAATGATAGATAAAAAGTGGGGAAGGATAATCAATATTTCTTCTACGGGAGGGCTTATTGGATTTGAAGGGTCAGCACATTATACTGCATCAAAGCACGGCGTAATAGGCCTTACAAAGTCGCTTGCGCTTGAAGTTGCAAGGCATAACATTACGGTCAATGCAATTTGTCCAGGCAGGACAGCAACGGTTATGACAATTGACATGATAAAAAAGTCTGTGGGGTTTGACCAAACCGGCGATTCCATGATCGTATTCCCTGGTAGAGGTATGATGGAGCCCTCTGATATTTCTGGAACAGTATTATTTCTTGCTTCAGATATGGCTCGTGATATAACAGGTGCCTGTATTCCAATTGACAGAGGATATACAGCAAGATGATACTACTTACCGGCGGTTCCGGATTTATAGGCACAAATGTGCAGAGATATGCCGCAGAGCATAAGATAGATTTAACTGTATGCAGTAGGAATCCCCAAAGCCAGTTTAGATTCAGGACTGTCAGCTGTGATTTAGCTCAAATCGATGAAAATTTCCTATATGAATATGACCATGTTATTCATCTTGCAAGTTACAGATTACAGGAATCATCAATTAATCCATTTGAATCTACAAGCGTCAATATAATGGGATTTCTGAATCTGCTTAATGCAAGCCTGAAGGCAGGTGTAAAACGGGTCGTATGGTTGAGCTCTTCTGCCGTTTACGGGCACCAGCATGGGATACTTGATGAAAGTTCTCCCGTAAGGCCAGAAGGATTGTATGCGGCTGGAAAGCTTTATGATGAAATGCTATCAGAGATTTATTCTAGGCTTGGTCTTTCAGTCATTATATTGCGCGTGCCGGCCGTATTTGGTCCCTACAGGAGATATGAAGCCATGTCCTATAACGATGATATTTTCAAAAATGCAAAGTGCCATAAAAAGGTTGAATTAACCGACGGAGAATATAACTTGAATGTTTCATGGATATTCCAAGGACCTTGCTTCCATATTATTTCAGGTATTGTTTATTGAAGGGAAAAAATTCGGTATATATAACGTAGGCCAACCAATGAAGATATCTGAAGTCATTACATTTCTGACTGAAAATATAAAGGGCCTTAAGGTTAGCATTAAGGATGGGCCAGCAAGGAGCTGGGGCACACCTTCGCTTAACTCCACCAAAATAGGGATGGAACTTGGTATAAAGCAGGAATATGGATTACCCAACGCCTTCCTTGATTACATAAATGAAATCAAATGCTGAAACCTGCAGTTTCCCCGCCATCTATAACAATGCAGCTACCATTCATGTATTTATCGGTTGTAATTATGAAATAAGCTAATTCAGCTATTTCTTCGGGGGCAGCTATTCTGCCCAACGGTACAAACTTTTCAGCCCCCACCATTGTAGCATCAGATCTAACCATAGGAGTGTCTACGATGCCAGGACATATAGTCACTGCTCTTATGTTTATACTTGAAAGTTCAAGGGCAAGCGTTCTAGTAAGAGCTATTATCGCTGCCTTTGAGGCGTTGTAAGCTCCTTTGCCTTTTACAGGCATTATGCCAAGTACTGATGACTGATTAACTATTGCCCCTCCAGGGCTAACTAAGGAGCCAATGTACTTGTCCACATAATATGTCCCAAGCAGGTTCACATTTATGATTCTCATAAAGTCGCTATCATAACAGTGCAAAGTATCACAAACCTGCCCTAGTATGCCGGCATTGTGATATAATCCATCAATCTTACCGTGCCTTTGCTTTATTGTTTTAGCGGCTCGAATTACCTGATCAGCAATTGAAACATCTGCCTTTATAAATTCTACCTCATAATCTGGTCTTTTTATGTCAATTACAATTACTGTGTGCCCCCTCGATAAAAAGAGCTTGGCAGCACTCATTCCAATCCCAGAGCTTCCACCTGTTATAACTACCTTCATGTTGATTATAATGTACAAGTTAGATTTAACATTTTTTGATTGCATCAGTACATCCACAAATAAAACATTTTATTCCCTTAGAGAAATTTATTAGGAGCCTCATCGACTTGAAAAGTTTAGTGATTAAAGTATACAAACCAATGGGACCCAGCAGGATTTTTGTAAGGAAATTATTTATTCAAGCTTCTCCTTTAGAGCTTTGAAAGGGGGATTAGCATAAAGGTAGCAAGGAACTCAAAGAACTTGCCTGAAGACCAAGTAAAATCCCTGAATAGTACATCTGCTGAATTAGATTCAAAGGACTTGGCAAAGGACACAGATATAACATCCCCCAGCGTTAACAGTCGATCGGCTGTGGGACAAAATTTTTGCCAGAATTTGTTTTAACGGATCCTGTTAGCTTTTTTATATATAATTTATGATGTTGCAAATATTTCATGAAATTATCCATTTTGTCTTTCATTCACAGTTATATATTTGATAAGCGCAGAAAGCTCGTTAATAAAGAACGAAGACATCAGCACAGTCCTCAAGGAGATAGACGAGCGCATCAGGAAAGAATACCT
>JBMFVR010000151.1:0-3071 GCA_049965895.1 Nitrososphaeria archaeon
GTATGAAGGGGCGCTCAGAGTATCAAGCGACATTGAGCCCGCATATATCGACGTTAACCTGAAGCCAGGTTCCTCATTTTCTCACAGCATCAAGCCCGGCTTCAGGGCAATAGTTTATCCGTTTGCTGGGTACGGTCTAGTAAAAGGCGTTAAGATGGAAAGTTACAGGGCATATGTGCTTTCAGAGGATGGGGAAGGGATTGAAGTGATGACAGGCGAAGCCGGGGTCAGGTTCCTGCTGCTTGCAGGCAAGCCAATCAATTAAAAGATCGCATGGTATGGGCCAATACTCATGAATATGCAGGAACAACTGGAACAGGCGTTTCTAGAATTAAATAACGGCACATTCATCAAGCACCGGGAACCTGAATTTCTCTAAAATTTAGTGTAGTTTTGCTTAAAGTTGAGAAACATATTGCAGACTCTATGGCATGTTACATTCAGGAATTAATGGGCACAATCGAGGGTGTGTTGAAGCTCCTTAGGGAGAACAAGCTGTCACCAAGTGACATCAATGACCTCATGATTCTCTTGTTTGCTATGGACTTCAAGTTTGCTACATTTGATCATAAGCTTGCATCACTTACTAAAAGGAAAGGCGTATCTATAATCCCCTGAATCTCTTTCAAATAATCTACTATGCATAATTTATCAGCATGCACCTGCCCCATCAGATGTTTTCTGGATAGTGCAGACAGTTGTAGACATATTTAGCGTGAGATTTGACGCATCCCAGCAAAACAAATGTTTCAACCAAAATCTACTTTTTAACACTAACTGCGTGTCAAAGTGCCGCTGTTTCCAGCAATCATTTTCAGGCTGCTTTTTACAATGGCTTCCGGGCCACCTCTTTTAATTACCGCCCATGCGGGGTCTAACGCTCTTTCAATTGCCATCAAGTTTGCATTTAAAAGTATGAACTTTGCGGAATTCCCCTTTTTTATAGAAATGTCTCCTAAACCAAGCATCCTTGCTGGATTTAAGGTTGCCATTTTTAACACTTCTACGGGTTTGTTAAATGTTGGATCCTGATGGCGCAGCAGAAGGACAGCTGCTTCCATTTCTCTCCATATATCTGGTTTTATCCAACCTACATTGTCTGTGCCAAGTGCTAAATTAACACCTTCATCAAGCATATATTTTAATGGGGGCATCCCGGATCCAAACCAAAGATTCGACCTTGGGCAAAGCACTATACTTACCCTTTTTGCGACCGCATCCCTTATTTCCTCTTTTGTCAAATGGGTTCCATGCACCAGCGCCGTCGGTTTAAGGTGAACCATGGCTATGCTGTAATCGCCTTTTATATGTGCGGCCGCAGTTTCAGATACATGGATGAAAATCGGTCTGCCCTTAAAAGCTTGGCTTAATTCCTCCATCTGCTCATGGCTGTATGAGAAGGCGTCAGGAATGCCCAAACCGTTTACCCATCTGGCAAGCTGACTTAGCCCGTTATCAAAATCGTTGTTGTCTGGTCTGCCCAAAATGACGTGCCTTATCATGGACCGCACGTGAGCTTCCTTAGCGTGGAATGACCCACCTTCTACAAAATCAGCTACGGCAAAAACGCCTGTCATCCAATTTAGCTTTAGTGACTGGACCCTAGCCTGCTTAATTTTATTGAGTCTAGTTTTTCTTAGTAGCACGTGCTTGAGGCCATTTGGAGGGGCAACCAGCTCTTCTATCTTTAAACTGTTTCCCGCTTCTGGGAAAGCGTAATCACCGGTGTGCACATGTGAATTGACCAGTGGAGGTAATGCTACATAATTTTTATTTTCACCGTTTTTTCTTGGATAGATATCACTTATTATGTTGTTATCATCTATTTCTATGGTTAAATTTCTTTCAAAATTTAGTTCGTCGCCCAAAAAGGCGCCTGCCAGATTCAGGGTTCTAGAATGCAACAATAACTTTCACCTTCTTAGAAACAGCATGGGCTATTGATTTCTGCATCACGTTAAAGCCCCCTGATTTTGCCATGTAATTAAATGATTGCCGCTTTTTTAAAGATTTCCTTAATGAGGGGGAGTAGAAGCTAATGTTTATAATTAATATAACGGTTAATAGCGTCATGTTAAATATCCCAAAAACTATGAAAGCGGCAACCCTTTATGGCCCACAGGATCTAAGAATAGAAGATGTTCCAGTCCCAAACATCGGTGCAGAGGAAGCGCTCATAAAGGTTGAAGTTATAGGAATATGCCCGAGCGACATAAAGAATTACCTTAGAACCGACGGCAAAACTTGGTTCCCATACGGCTTGCAAAGCTACGGATTGTCCGGTCATGAATTTGTTGGAAAAGTAATTGCGCTCGGGGAAAATGTGAAAAACTTTTCTGTTGGAGACGTTGTGGTACCGGAAATAATTATCCCTTGCGGGAGATGCAAGTTCTGCAAAAAGGGGCTGATCAATCTTTGCTCCAATAAAAAATATATATCGCACGGGTACGCGGAGTACGCCAAGGTTAACACAAATTACCTGTACAAAGTGCCCGAAGGCGTTCCAATGGAAATGGCGGCATTCACAGAGCCTTTATCTGTTGTCCTGCATACCAATAGCATACTTGGGTTGAGGCCAGACGACACCGTACTGATAGTGGGAGCCGGCCCAATGGGATTGCTTCATTTGATGGTAGCTAAACTGTCAGGAGCAAAAGTTATCGTTAGCGAAATAAACAAAAACCGGTTAGAAAAAGCTAAAGAGCTTGGTGCAGATTACGTAATAAATCCAGTTGAAAAAAATTTACCGGATGAGGTAGCTAAAATAACTGGTTATGGCGCAGACGGCGTTATTGTGACTATCGGAAATAAGGCGGCGATAGAATCTGGAATAATGTCGGCAGGTCCAGCGTCTACTGTTGCAATATTTGCAAGCGCATATCCAGATATAGCCATAAACATTAACCCTAACATCATACACTGGAGGGAAGTTAAAATAACCGGAAGCTACGAACATATGCCTTATGATATGCAACGAGCCTTGGATCTAATGAATGATAATAAAATAGATCCTATGAAGATTGTAACAGCTCAGTTTAACCTTTTAGAAATAAGCAAAGCTTTTGAATACG
>JBMFVR010000152.1:0-2993 GCA_049965895.1 Nitrososphaeria archaeon
GATTGCCCTTTGCTGTAAGTGAAGATGATATTAAGGCAACATTCAAAAACGGAATTTTACTTATAACTGTTGATAAAAAGAATGTCAAAAAAAGAAAAATAAACGTTTATTGAAATCTTACTCTATGATTTCCCATTTTGGCTGATATTTGTCCAGTTCTTGCTTTGTGTAATCATCCATGGGATGTTCCCTTTCGGGTATTTCAACATGCTTTTTGACATCAAAAAGCTCAGTTGTGAAGTACCTCATGGCGGAGTCGTTGAGCATTACAACTATGTTCTTTAATTCTGGATGTTTCTTTGATAACTTAATTGCTGCCGCAACGTTTGCACCAGATGAAATACCAGCAAGAATTTTCTCCTTCAGCATCAGCTGCTTCCCATAGTAAATTGATTCATCAGAGCTGACCGTTACTATGCCGTTAAGTATGGATACATCTAGGTTTCTGGGCACAAATCCGTCGCCAATACCTTCGATTCTGTGAGATCCCCACTGCCTCTTTGCAAGTAGTGGCGCTTCGCTCGGTTCTGCCGCATAAAGCAACACTTTTGGGTTCCTCTCTCTTAAGTACCTTCCAACACCTGTTATTGTGCCACCAGTTCCCTGAGTGAGTACTACACCATCCACCTTTCCCGAAGTCTGCTCCCAAATTTCGACGCCTGTTGTGTCATGGTGGGCGGCAACAGCATCAAGATTGGTATATTGATCTGGGAACCAGTATTTCTCAGGATGTTCCTTGACCATTTTCTTCACCAGATCGTATGATATATCAACGTCACTTTCAGCTCCAGGCGTTTCAATAATGTTGCCTCCTAGGTACCTTATGAGTTTCTTTCTTTCCTCACTCATGCCTGCTGGCATGACTATTGTTACCTTGTACCCAAGCAATGTCCCAACCCAAGTGCACGCTATACCGGCATTTCCGGTGCTCACTTCAACAATTTCCATTCCTGGCTTTATGGTTCCGCGCTTTATCGCTTCAGTAATCATCCTGTAGTATACTCTGTCCTTCAGTGATCCTGATGGGTTAAGGTAATCGAGCTTTCCGTATATATTTGCCTTTATACCTGCTTCTTGAGGTATTTTGTTCAGTTTTACCATTGGAGTTCTTCCGATTGCTCCTAGCAGATTGTCAAACGCTTTTGAATTCGCATTCCAGTTTACGCTCATCTTTTATCATCAAACCTCGAACTACTCCATTTTTAACGTTTTCCATTTTAAGGTTTAAAAACAAGCGTTCGGTTTCAAATCAGTTTTATTTCATTTTTTCCATTAATAGCAAGGGCAGTGCCGGTAATACAGTAATCAATGCCATAACTATTCCAAGATAATAAGGCGAAATTATCATTATATATGAAAACACTAACGGTATCCACATGCCCAGCACCATATTGACAAAGTTTACAAATGCAAGAGTCATGGCTCCTTTGTTATAGCTAGATATTTCAAGGGACATGGCGTAAAGCGCAGAAAACGCCATTTCATCAAAGAACCCTACCATGGCCATGCCTGCAATCAGCAGCTGCCTGCTGAGCATTAAGGCGAACCCCAATCCGCCAAAAATGACTGATAAGAAGAGGAAAAGGGCTTTGCGCTTTGTTCTGTCGTAAATCAGAGTAGCAATTCCACCTGGTATGCTGAACAAGAGCAAAACCGATGTATAAATGCCGCTTGTCCCTATTGATGAACCCACAACTATTTCAAAATATGGAGGTAACAGTGTCTCTGCAGCATAAAACGTTCCCCAGAATCCTGACAACATTAGGGATAGCAAAAGAACCTTTTTATCAAGCTTCCAGCTTACTTTTTCCTTTTCACTGAAAGACATTCCCCTTACTACAAAATAATCCATTATGCTAAATGCAGCGCCTATCATGCCTGCCAGCACAATTGCATTTCTCCAGTACATTAACCCATATAAAACTGACCAGAACAGACCCAGCGCTGCCCCAATGCTGAATGCCGCATTGTATATTCCCATATAAAGACCGACCCTGTGCTTGTTAAGTATTGAAAGAACGTATCCAGCCGAAGAGAAGAACATGGCTGCCCCAGCACCTGCCAGAACCCTAGACAACAGAAGTACATAGAAGTTCCAGCTAAAAGCTGAAAGGTAACTCGAAGATGAAAGTATTATTAAACCTGCGATGTAGACTCTCTGAGGACCTACCCTGTGGGCTACTGCGCCAGAAGGAAGCTGAAATGCCGCTGCCCCAATTATAAACGACCAGGAAATTAGCCCGAGCTGATATTTGGAGAAACCCAATGATGCTTGAAAAAGGAGGTATGCCGGAGAAAGGAAAACCCAGTACATGCTGTAAATTACCCTGCTAGAAATTATTGACCATGAAATGAGCCTGCTAGTCAACCGCAAAATGTTATTTAGATAAAATATAATATTTACTTAAAAAAGGATTGATTTTACAACTTTTCCATCTTTAAATGCAAAAGCTTTCTTGATTTTTATGTAAACTTTTTTGCCAGGCTCAAATAACCTGCTCTGGCGGTCCCTTATTCTCACCACATTATCATCTACTGTAATATATACTATGGTTTCCTCACCCTGATATTCAACATATTTTACAGTTCCGGAAATGTCTCCTCCATCTTCAAATATATCTGCGTTTTCTGGTCTGAACCCAACTGCATCATAACCATCATCATTGATTCTGAAAGTTGAGGCAGGAAGCACATTGAGCATCCCAATGAAAGTTGATACAAACATGGTTTTTGGATTTTCATATATATCCTTTGGGCTTCCAACTTGGTCGACTGCACCACCATTCAAGACAATTAGATTGTCTGCTATTGCCATGGCTTCAGACTGGTCATGAGTAACATGAAGAGCAGTTATGTTGAGCTGCCTCTGTAGCGTTTTTAGATAGCTTCTAAGTTCTACCCTCACTTTTGCATCCAAATTAGAAAGCGGCTCATCAAGAAGAAGAAGCTTGGGCTGTTTTATTATTGCCCTTGCCAGTGCAACCCTTTGCTGC
>JBMFVR010000153.1:0-2968 GCA_049965895.1 Nitrososphaeria archaeon
TTTTCACTATCCTCTGAAGCTGTCTCTTGCTTAAACCGAGCATATCTGCCGCTTCCTCCCTTGTTATCCTGAACACTCAGGTGAAGTCTTCGCTACAGCAGAGTACTTCTGCTTCACGTATTCTTTATTAACGGGATGTGTGCATCTTCAAGCTCCCCTCGCATGATAGTTATCATCAATATCACCTCCATGCATTGGAGGTGACATAGGCCTATTGGTTTACCAAACGCTATATGGAAGATATTCTCAAACCATTTCATGCTACAATGAGTCCATTTGTGCTTGCACGAGACTTCACTTACGTGCATTTCTGTCATGCTATGTTTCCCTGTATAACCATCCGTTGACCCTTTTTGTTGTATATAACATAAAGGATGAATCCCCTTTAAATTAACACATCATTTAGACAACCCAAATTTTATGCAAAAATTTTTTATGTGCCAAGTTGGTATTTTATTCGTGGTTCAAACAGCTCCCCCTGAAAAGCTTAATTTTCTTTTTTACAGGTTCCTATCTTCAAAGGGATTTACAGCTGCAGCAGTGACATCCTTCATAATATTCTATATGTGGATGATAGTCTCAAAGTACAGATCTGTGGCTCTGGCCGGTGTCATAATAACGATTTACCTTGCCGTAGAACTTTCTTTTTCCATACCTGTTGGCCACCTGATAGATAGAGTGAATAATACAAAATTGAATTTTATTTCTACTTTTTTCATCATAGCAGGTTTCTCAATACTTATCTTTACAGAAAACCTTCTCTGGATATACATATCAGCAGCAATTTCTGTGCTGGGCCAAACTCTTAAAACCGATTCGTTTTCCGCAATCATAAAAAAGCATCTGCCTGAAGAGTCGTTCAGAAAGGCAAATTCTGTAAATACCGCAGCTTCATCACTTTCATCACTTTCAGGCACAATCGTCGGAGGCCTGTTCATAATTGCCGCTCCAGGTTACTTTGCTTATTTTTTAGTTGCAATTTCTATAGTCTCTCTGCTAGTTTCATTTCCTTCGCAGGAGAAATCATTTATTAAGGCGACTGGATTGTCAACGACAGGAGAAATCAGATCGGTTTTTGCATTCTTAAGAAAGATGATTCCATTTCTTATCATAGCTTTGACCCTTAACGGACTATTTATTTCAGTTGATACGTACTCTTCGGGACTTTTCTATCTGATCCTGAAATCCACACCTTTGTATTATACAATATTTAGCCTTTCTGTACCCATTGGAATGACAGCTGGAGCACCGCTGGCAAATTTTGGTCCGCTGAAGATAGACAGTCCTTTGACAGTATCTCTCCTGGTATTCTTGTTTGCGCCTCTAATTTTAATTTTATCAATAGGGAGGAGCCCTCTGCTGGACATAGCGGACGGACTGATCATCGGGCTTATACTTCCGCTTATAAACATCCCCCTTTTTACCAGGCTCATGAAAATCATTCCTTATGGAATTTATGGTAAGACCCAAGCTTTTTTAAAGGTGTTCACTTCCGGAACGTCACCAGTAATGGGGCAGTTTTTTCGTTCCTTGCCATCTTTTTCAGGATAACAACCATTCTTCTGGTAATAGGTATTCTTGTGGTTCCACTGGCCGTGCACAGCATTTTTTCGATTAAAAAATTTTTTAGCCTTTCAGCCGAACAGTAAAGGGCAGATCTTGGCTGGCAGTGGACCCCTTATAGGCTGATTACAGTATCATAAAATGACATCAACCCAAACAGCAAATCAGCATTGCTGTTACCTGCAGAACTACTGGAATAAACAATGCATAAAATCATATCCAAGTTATACATGCACAACGGTCAAAAAACGTTTCTCAAAAGAATCTTTTATGGTATATAATATGTTATCAATACATCTGGTGTGAAAAATCTTTCATCTGGAATCACCTTACGAATTATGCTTATCAATCCAAGCGGTCATTTGAGAACATGTGCCAGGAGCGTTGTTAATCAGCATGACTAAATCAGTCTTACTACCTAACCACATGTGCCCAGAACACTTGATGGTAATTTCTTCAGAGCGCATAGAACATGGGCAGGTTAGAACCCCTACTTTAAGAGGACGCTGACCTACACTTTGCATCAATAAACATCAATATATGTGTTTTCGTATACAGCATGATTGGCTGAAATATCTTCAATTTGTAGAATGCACATTTTAAATAATAGTTTTAATGCAACGAAATTTGCAAAGCTTTACAAAAAACCAGAAAAAATTAAAAATTGAAAAAATATTTGTGTTCATGATGACTATAATAATTGAACAGGCTGATAGAAATGAATATCCTTTAAACTATGTGAGGCTAGATATAGCATGGAGTTTATTTCTACCCTCCAGTATAGGTGATGTACCCAAAGGGCATGGGAGAAACCTCATACCATTAGCAAATTGGTTCTGGGACGTTATGGCTAAGAAAAGCGGAAAACTCAATGCAGACTCCGATAAGGAGATTCATATTATTGTACCTCCACTCACGGAGGAAGGTCTAGACTTTGTTGTCAGGCTGTGTTCCATGTGGTCCTCAGAGATCTTTTTTGATGGTAAAAGTGAAAACTTGTTTACGCCACCGGTTATTAATATATTTGATAAACCTAAAGGTTCAGAGGCCAAGCTAAGTAGGAATGAAAGGGGCATATTAGAAAGGTTCTTCACACCTCTCCTAGGACCTTCAAGGATGTTCGCCAGACTAGAAGAGATACCACAGGGAAGTGTTTCGGCAAGATTGCATTCGCATTCTGTTATAGACGAGTATTATCTAATATTAAAGGGGAAAGGTCATCTAAGGTTCAATGAGGGGCTGATAGAAATAAAGGCAGGAGACCTCATAGGAAAGGTAAGGGGTCCTGACAATTCCACACAGATCAAAGCAGATCTTGGCGAAACAATTATAGGGAATTTCTAAAAATTAATTAGGTTCAAACAATGGTAAATAACGGACAGGTTACCCATACCATTTCTCCTCC
>JBMFVR010000154.1:0-2963 GCA_049965895.1 Nitrososphaeria archaeon
CTCAGCGTTCAATGCTTCTAACTGAACTATCTTATATGCCAACTTGTATATTTCTTCTATGCTGCCATCAAGTTTTCTGAAATATACGTTATAGTATATTCTGTCAGCTACTTCGTTGAGTGCCCTGTTTATTTCATTGGAATAAATGTACCTGTAGTCCTTTAGCAGGTTAGCCATAAAGTCCATGTCCCATAACTCAAAACCAGAACTCCTGATTTTTGGATCGATGCTTCTGGGTACAGAAAGGTCAACCAAAAGCTTCAAATTTTCTGGCATATGACCCATTAAAAGGTAGCTGCCGGCTTCCGTGTTTGTTGCTGAAATAACAACATCAACTGCTGTAAGAACTGAAGAGAGCGAATCATAACTTGCTCTCCTTGCTCCTGAAAGCTGGCTTGGCAGCCATTCCCTTTTGGTTATCACATACGCCTGATTAACGTGATTTCTGAGCGACATGTAAACTTCCTGAGCAGTCCGTCCTGAACCAATAATGGCAACGTTAAAGCCGCTGCCTATCTTTTCCACCACTCTGTTTGCTATTATGTTGCCTATTTCCTCCCCCTCAGCCCTTATTCTGTACAGTCTTCTAAGGCTCCAGCTTGACCTTATAACCGAGCTGAAAACAGAACTCAGCACAGACCTTGCTAATTTCATTTTCTGATAATTTACCATTGCTGACTTAATCTGATGAATAATACCTTCTTCGCCGGGAAGCAATGAATCCATGCCAAGTGAGACAAGCAGTAGATGCCTGATAGCATCCTGGCCAGTCATAAAATAAATTGAACTGCTGTTGATTTGGCCTTTAAGGTATTCATCTATTATTTCCTTTAATTTAATCACATTGTCCGACACCGCATAAAGCTCCACTCTGTTACATGTGGAAAGCAAAAGCACCTCACCAAAAATATTATTGACGTTGCTGGCATTAATCATCCTCTGTAACAGACCTTGCATCATTTCCCTTTCTATCACAGTGGAGGTTCTAAACGATGAACCATAAAGCAATATTTCATTTGTCCTGCGGCAAAGCATTTACTTTTATTAAGATTCTATTATAAATTAACTTATCTGCTATTTGGTTGCCCTTCCCATAGCCTCCTCTTGCTTTCATATTCATCAATTCCGTAAATTGGCTTAGCAGGGTTACCAGCAACAACTGTTTCAGGTGGTACATCCCTTATCACAACAGACCCCATTCCTACAACTGATTTTCTACCAATTTTAACGCCGGCCTTTATGATTGACCCTCCACCTATAGCTGCAAAGTCATCCACCTGCACCCCAATCATTTTGCTGCTGGGTGGGTAAGGGTCATTAGTGAATACAGCATTTGGACCCACAAATACATTGTTCCCAATAACTGTAAGGGGAGCAATGTACGCAAGTCCTTCGATTCTAACGTTGTTACCTATTTTAACGTTATAATCCACATGCGCAAGGGATCCTATTGATACATTATCCCCAATTTGTGTGTTATCACCAACATAAGCAAAGTTCCAAATCTTAACGTTCTTTCCTATCTTTACATTTTTACCGATAAAATTTATCGTTGACATATATAATTTATTTAATGTAGAATATTTAAAAACTTTGCACATCATTGGATATTTTAATTGGTAGCTATGGTTTATCCTCTTAAAGTTTTTATAATACAGTATTGGAGATAATTGACGATGTGCCGCCGTAGCTCAGATTGGTAGAGCGGCTGTCCAATAGAGGCCGAAGCTGTTAAACCTGCAGAAACCAGCAGGTCGCCCGTTCGAGTCGGGCCGGCGGCGATCTTAAACACCAAAATATTTTTAAGTTATATTTCATATTGTTGATTCGCCTGCAGGTGGGATGAGCTCAACCTGCCCAGCAATTCCTGGCGCAGGATCCATAAATAGAGGGGGACGTGGTCTAACACGGCAGGACGACAGGCTCCAGAAAGATGACATAAAAAGCTTACTGACTCCAGAATGATGTGTTTCTGGAGCAAGGAGAAACCTGTTGGTTGTGGGTTCAAATCCCACCGTCCCCATATTTTAGTCATCAGGAATTACTTAGTGTGCTACCCTGTGATCTGCTGCAGGATGGAAACAACAACCATCAATATGGTAAAACACTTACCTAAACTTTAGCTAAATATATAACTATTATCTAATTGTTTTAGGACTTACGCAGTTGAGATATGAAATTTTGTAATGAAAAATTAACTCATTAGGTTTATGCTTTTTTGTGCTGTTTTAAATACCCGCGATACCGTAAGCTTCTTATGAACCCAGCCAGGTAAAAGATGAAGATTACATAGACTTTCTGATAGCTTCACAGAGATCATTCACGTGCACTGAGGCCGCAAGGTGTGATCCCGCTGATGACCAGCACAGGCCTGCGCACGATTCTGTGAACAGGATGCTCGAAAGACTGCCTCAAAGCGCTGAGGCGCTATGGGAAGCTATCAAAAAGTCAATGTAATCTGCATCATCACATCTGGCAGGATTCATAAGAAGCACGTAATGAAGTAAATATTAAAAATAGTAAATCAAACATATCAACTCAATGTGTAAAATTTTTATAACAACTATTTATTGTTCAACTGTGTAAGTCCAAAGTTTATTTAGCCTGACCGACTAGCGCTAATACATTTGCACCGTTTCCCAAAGCGTGCGCCGCCGGATGTGAACAACCATGGGTGAAAGTCCCAACGTGGTAAGAGCCAATGGCTACGTAGCGAGGCCTAAGGCAGGCGACTGTTCCGGCTGAAGCAGGGCGACAAAGGGGTTCAGTTGACCTCAGATGGCCAAACCACCCCGACGCAGACCAGAAGGTACAGTGAACCCGGATGTAGCATCGTTAGACGAAGCCGCAGTAATGCGGTAAACGGAAGCGCCAAGCCTGGTGACGAAGGCTGTTCAAGAGAAATCGGGAGGTCCGTCATCGTCATGATGCATGGCAATTGGCCCAAAATGGCTTGTGGTAGC
>JBMFVR010000155.1:0-2906 GCA_049965895.1 Nitrososphaeria archaeon
CTGAAAAGATAATAAAGGATAGGGACATAGAAAACATAAAGCATTACAAAAAACTGTACGGTTATGTGCTGGGAAAGGATTTAGATGTGTTTAATTTGGTAGTTGATGTTGATTCAGTAAAGGCTGAGACGGTGGCTGAAATGCTTATATTATATTATAATGACTTTAAATCAAATGTCAAAAATTCTAGATGAACTTTTAGGCAGGACCGTGCCACTCTTTGAAGAGGCAACAGATCCAAGCCATGGCCATGCACCCGAGGATAGGAACGCAAGTGACATACTGGAATATGGGTTTATTCCACTCGATAAGCCTGTAGGCATGAATAGTTTTGAGGCAGTGAACATAGTTAAAAGACTATTAAGTGTTACAAGGGCTGGGCATAGCGGAACTCTGGACCCTCCTGTGTCTGGATTACTCCCTATAGCGCTTAATTCAGCAACAAAGGCTTTATCTTCGCTGCTGCTTGGACCCAAAGAATATTATGCAGTTATGAAGGTGCACCAGGAGTTACCACAGGAAGAAGTCATAGCGGTTATAAATAAATTTAAAGGCCTAATTTATCAGAGGCCACCCATCAGGTCTTCAGTAAAAAGGGAGGTCAGGGTCAGGAGAATATATGAACTTGATTTTATTGAAACTGATGGAAGGTTTTATCTGTTAAGAATTTTATGTGAGTCCGGCACTTATGTCAGAAAGTTGATCTATGATATGGGTGAATTATTGAGAGTAGGCGCAAGCATGGTGGATCTCAGAAGGACAAGGGTTTCAGGGTACAGCGAAAATGATGGGCTAGTAAAGTTGCAAGATGTATACATAGCATCTGAATCACTAAAAAATGGTGATGTAGATGGTTTTAAAAAGGTTGTTCTTCCTATAGAAATAGCGCTCAGGCACCTTAAACCAATTCTTGTAAAGGATTCCACCGTGGGATCACTTTGTAATGGTTCATATTTGGCGGTTCCTGGAATAGCAAGAATTGATAGCACACTGCAGCAAAATGACATGGTTGCAATTTACACTCTTAAAGGGGAAATAATAGCTACAGGTAATGCTGTTATGGATTACAGTAAAATAGAGGAGAGTCAGAAGGGCATAGCTGCCATGGTTAACAGGGTAATAATGAAAGAAAATACATATCCTAGGAGCTGGAAAGCTTCAAAACAAGCTCCTTAGCCATATTAAGTAGCCTAAGATATCCTGTTCCTTCAGACTTTATCTTTATTTGTGGCATAGTATTCGACTTTCTGACCAGAACCCAACCGTCTTCAAAGTATGCCTTTATACCATCTATATCGATAACCTTTTTAGCATCCTTGCTCAGTTCGAGCTTGACCTCATTCATTATTTCTTCCTTTCTGATTTCCTCAACAGGCACAGTTATGACATCCGATGATGGAGGCAGTTTTATGTTTGAAACGAGTTCTGAAAGCAGCACTTTACTGTTTGATAAATATTCCACCATCTTTACCCAGGCGAACATGGCATCATCAAGCCCATACATATCGGCAAAGTAATAATGACCACTTATTTCCCCTCCGATCAGCGCTTTCCTATTTATCATAATGTCAGTTATGTAGGAGTGGCCAACCTTGCTTACAATTGTTTCATATCCGAGGGATTTTAACCTTTCTTCTACAGCTTCAGAGAAATTAACCTCAATTACCGCTCTTTTGTTATCATTTTTACTGTATACCTCTGATAGCACGGCAAACGCAACATCCCCCCTTACAGTTTTTCCTCTTTCATCAACGAACAGCACTCTATCGCCGTCACCGTCAAATGCTACGCCCAGATCAGCGTCTTCATTTATAACAGTCTTCTTTAATTGACTAACTGTTTGATCTGTAGGTTCTGAAGGCCTTGACGGAAACGTTCCGTCTGGTACATCGTTTATAAATATACAGTTGAATTTAAGGTCCCTGCATATTGATTTTGCGAAAGAAAATGTAGCGCCGTTTCCAATATCAACTACAATCTTTAACGGTCTGTGTATTTTTACCCTTGATCTGATATAATTTACATAAATTTCTTCGATGCTGGTCTTTATAATAGACCCAATGCTCTTTTGAGGAGTCTGACCTGAAGAAAAAATTTGTTTGAGCCTTTCCATTCCAAAGCCATCAGCTATGATCCTGCCCTTCCTTTCGCAAAGCTTAAATCCATTATATTCCGGAGGGTTATGGCTAGCGGTAACCATTATCCCCCCATCTAGCCCAAGATGCGCCACTGAGAAGTAAAAGGCTGGCGAAGGAATGAGGCCCAGCGCATGAACCTTATTACCATCTTCCATCAACCTTTTAATTATTACGTTGTAAAGGTCCTTACTTGAATCCCTTACATCCATTCCAACAGATAAACTTCCCGAACCGCCCAAATAAATTGTCAATGAGTCAGCCAGCCTTAATGCAAATTCCTGGTCAATTTCTTTTCCATATATTCCTCTAATATCATAGGCATGAAACGTCCTAAGATATTCTTCTCTCATCTTCAACTAACTCCAGCACCGCTCTATCTATATCTTCATATATATCCCTTTTTTCATCATAGTCCATAAAGGAAGCAAATACAGAATTTTTAACAAGCGAAACTATTTCATTTAAAGAAAGGTCAAGTTCGGTCTCAAGAGCTATAAAATTTTCATTTAAATAACCTCCAAAGTAAGCCGGATCATCTGAATTTATCGTTGGTACAAAACCCCTTTCCATCATATCCCTTATGGGGAAGCTAGTGAGGGGAACTATATGATTGAGTTTTAGTGCAGATAGGGGGCATGTTGTTAAAGGTATTCTTTCTTGAGATACCTTCAGGCTCAATTTGTCATCATCCAATATATGGTATCCGTGGTCGACCCTGGCCACCTTGAGCAGCTTTATGGTGCTCCATACGTACTCTGCCGGTCCCTC
>JBMFVR010000156.1:0-2899 GCA_049965895.1 Nitrososphaeria archaeon
CAGTGCTTCCTTAGCCTTCATCGTTAATAACATTAGTTTATACTATATTATAAATGTACCTTTTTTATTGACTATATCTAATGGCCTCGATCCTTCCTAGCCTTTCTATCATTTTATATTCAGAAATCCTTTTTAAATCAAAAATTGCATGAATAGTTTTAATCACAGGCTCAATTACAGGAACAAGAAAATATATAGGTAGAAACGCTGCCGGAACAACCATCATGAGAGTTAAAGCCGCAGGAATGTACGGGCTAATCATCCTGAAAGCCATCCTGCTCTCTACATATATAACCTGTGAAACAGTGTACATCACAAACATGACGCCAATCATGATTTTAGAGAAGTTGAGTGGACCAATGATGCTGCAAAAATATAAGTAGAATCCTGAAAGTATAGCAGAACCAACAGCAAGCGCAACTGTGCTCCTGCCAAGCCTCTTGTATGAGAGAAGAACATATATCAGAACAAGTATGGCAGAAGGTGACAATGACAATATAATCCTCAAGCCGTAAATCAGCAGAGCGGCAATCACCGGAACAAGATCCAGGAGAATTGTAAGAACATAGTTCATCCTGAATGGCCTGTTAGAGTTTTCAAAAAGGTAATCAAATGTGAAAAGGAAGAGTAGATATGAAATGATCAGGATGGCAATGCCATTATATGAAGGCTCGGAAAGAAATGCAAGTAGGGCAGCAGCGGTGAGTATCATCATGGAGCTCTTAGCATGAGGTATTCTGAAAATCCATACGCCCAATCTATTAGTATGATCATAAAACCCCATTTAATTTTATCTAAAAGATATTTTATTTTTTTAATAATTCATCTAATTCCAGTTTTCTTCAGCACAGGTGCTATCCTTTTCACAAATCCACTGTCGTACGAAGAAAGATAGTCCCTGAGCCTTGAGGGGTTAATTTTTCCCCTGAACAGCCTCTCGTAACCACTGACCCATAACCTAAAATAGAGAAGGTCGATTAAAGTCTTTTCAATATCGCTCACAGGAACGCAAAGGTTGCCCATTTCAACAAATTCATAGCCAAAGAAGTGCCTTGGATCAATGACCCTCACGATCACCCTGCTGCCGAAGACCTCCCTTTCTCCCCTTCTAACTTTTCTTGATGTGATTATTATCGTGGCGGTTTCCTGCTCCCAAAGGCCATGATAGCTCATGGCTTCCTGAAGCCCAATATATGCCGGCTTAAAATAATAGACCGCAACCACGGGGTCATCGGTTCGGGTGTATATCCCTCTACCTGCCCTGAAAACCTCTCCCCGTTTGATCATCTTGTTAAGCAGGAGGTATGCGTAACTTCCACCGGCAATTCTCTTCACATCCTCAACGGTAAAGTACGGGTTATTCATTGCCAGTTTCCTTACAGCATCAACAGCTTTCATAACAGCCACCTCCTTATGGAGTTCAGCATTTCATCTGCACCTGGTGCATAGCCTGCAATCACCGTTGCTTTAAGCTCCTCCTCATCCATTGGCCGCTCATAGTTTTCAATTAGTAATTTAAGGCTATTCTTAACTTTCTCAGTCCTGCTAGCAAAGCTGAGCATGTGCACGATATCATAGAGGTCCCTTGCCTTTTTCCTTGAGAGGAAAGCATCCACTTTTTCAACTATGACTGTTTCTGGGTCAAGCCCCCTGACCATCAGTTTCCTCCCCTCAAGGGTTTCATAGTTCAAAAGTGTGCCTTCGGAGTGCTTGAACAGCAACTCAACGCTGAGCTCAATCCTGCCATATGAGAGCTTAATGTATGCAGACTTGTCCTTGATTCGCAGCTTATTTGTCATAAAACCATAAGAACTTAATTCTTCAAAAAACGGTTTCACGGTTTCACTTTTTTCCGCATAAAAATCCAGATCATAAGAGAACCTGTTTCCGCCGTAGCATCTCCAAATCAGAGTGCCTCCATGCAGCACTACCTCCGGCATTTTCTGAAATATTCTTTCAACTACAATATCCTGTGCGCTTGCAATTTCCAGTTGAGATCTCTTTCTTATCTTTCTTGCAAGGTAACTCATAATATGCAGTTAACCAAACTTATATTTAAATATAAGTAGCGTTTTGTCCTACCTTTCAAGAGTTACTGTATCTGACATGCGCTCAGAGATTTTAAAGGCAATCAGTGAATTATGTTCAGTTAAAGCTTGCCGCTTAATCGATGAAGCTCGAACTGGTAGGCATGCCCAAAGTTACGCCAGTGCAGATACCTACAACGTGGTGCACTGCTAGCCGTTGAAACAAGCTGCGGACGAATCCATATAGTGGGAAGCTCAGCATGTGAATATGTAACTAGCTAAAAGCTACATCATTTTACTCATTGGGGCATTTGATAAGATAGGTGGTCTGAAGCGCTTTATCCCAGACCAAATGATGTCAAAACCAGAAAAATTCAATCTCTTGAAGAACGGAGGTTACAGTTGGAGGGCTGACCGTGAGGCCGGCTGTTGATTTGCCTGCTCAACCCGACATTGAATATTTAAGCCTGCAGATACTGTGCTTTTAAAATGGTAGAAAAATAGCAGTTAACGTTATTACTTTAATTTGGCTAATTGCCCTATGCTAAAGAGGATTTTAATTGTATACACTGCCCAGGAAACCTCGGACGGGGCGGGTGTGAAACTAAAGAGGGTGTTCGGGGGAATGAGGTCGGTGCCCTTCACCGATCCGTTCCTCCTGCTGGATAACTTTGGGTCGTCGAACCCCGAAGACTACATAATGGGGTTTCCGTGGCACCCTCACAGGGGCATTGAAACTGTTACATACATGCTAGATGGAACCGTGGAGCATGAAGACAGCGAGGGAAACAGGGGAACAATAAATCCCGGGGAGCTGCAGTGGATGACCGCGGGCAGCGGAATATATCACCAGGAAATGCCAAAGCCAGTTG
>JBMFVR010000157.1:0-2638 GCA_049965895.1 Nitrososphaeria archaeon
CAACAATGTTTTCAGTTTAGCTATTCTGCACCTTCTTGACCCATTCTTCTTTCTGCAGTTCTATCGTTTTTGCTCAGCATTACATAATTGGCGATCCATTGCTTTTAAGCGATGGTTACATAATCACTAAAAAAATAGCTCAGGCTATCGTCAGACATCAAATGGTATGTTTCCAGAAATTATTTTATTAAAAATGGTAGAGGGTTTTTTATTTTTTTCAATTCGTTTTCAGCATAGTTGTATCCTGCTTTGGTTTGTCGCTTAATATGTTTGAAATTGCTTCATTTAGGTCATTTTTACTCAGATTCATTATTTTTGAAAGGGCGCCAAGCATGGATGCGTTTGATGTTACACGCGGTTCCCTGATTTTATTACCGGCTACCTTTTCTGCTATCTCAGTTGCAGGTATACATACAGAGTTAGGCCACTCACCGTTGACCAAGGAAGAATTAAAGAATATTGTACCATAGGGCATTAGGTCCTTAATCCTGTTAAGTGCTGGCACGTCCATGGCTATGAGCATGTCGAACTTTGTAGGGATGGGGTTTAATACACGCTCATCCTGTATTACGACAGTACTTTCAACAAAACCCCCCCGCGTCTGTGGGCCGTATGTTGGAACAACGGTTGTAGAAAACCCCCTAATCATAAATAGGTAGGCAAGCATGTTACCCATTTCAACTACGCCAAGCCCTCCTCTCCCGGATATAATAATCCTAGCCTTCAACTGAATCAACTCCAAACCTGTCCCTGAACAGCCGTGGTGGGTAAACTTTGGCGCTGACCTCATGCGCATACTTTTTTGAATCAATTATACTCATCTTCCAGTTTACGTTGCATGTTCCGAGAAATTCAACATATGAAAACCCACCCATCATCTGAGTCCTGAGCGCTGAAACTACAGCCCTATATGATTCATTGGCTTCCTTGGACGAATACATCACCCTGTCCTTCAATTGAATGGGTTTCGGAGCTATGATAACTCTTCTTATGTATGATGGGCCGGAAAGACAGGAAAGCAGTTCGCAGGAGTTAATCGGTGGCCCACTCGTTTTAGTGTTCCTGCCAAAGGGGGTGGTGGTTGTGACCATTCCCTCGGGAGTGGTTGGAGCCATCTGCCCTCCGGTCATTCCGAAAACCATGTTGTTGTACATAAAAACTGTAACCGGGATTCCTCTGTTGGCGGCATGGATAAGCTCCTGAAGCCCTATTGAGAGGGCATCTCCGTCTCCCTGGACTGCAAAAACTATTGCGCCGGGCTCTACCTCCTTTATCCCGGTCATTATGGCCGGGGCTCTTCCGTGTGGGGCCTGTACATAATCAACGTTGAGAAACTTGAATGCCAGGGTTGAGCACCCAACAGATCCAACCATTACCGCCTTTTCAGTTATTCCAAGCTCTTCCAGCGCCATGGCAATGAACTTTAACAAAAGGCCGTGCTCGCAGCCAGGGCAGTATGAATTTACTGCTCCCGGGAAAATTGCGCTCAGTTGCTTTGTCTGCACTTTTTTATCACCTCCTCAGTATCAGGATAAATTCCACCCATGAACGGTACCAGCTCCACATCCTTCCTAACCCAATACTGCACATCGTGCACCATCTGCCCCTCGTTCATTTCAATAATAATTATCCTGCTGCTGTTTCTGGCAGCATCCATGAGCATCTTCCCTGGGAATGGATTTAACGTTATTGGCCTGAAAACGCCAGCCCTTAACCCACTCTCCCTCAATTCGGTGGCTGCTTCCATCGCTATTCTGGCGCTTATGCCGTATGCTACAAACAGAGTTTCAGCGTCGTTACACATAAAACACTCGCGCATGGGTTCGATGGTCTTCCACTTCTCCTCCAGCTTAACCTTTACTTCCCTGAATTCAGCTGGTTCAAGGTAAATGCTGTTTATCAAGTGCCTCTCCCCTCCATTCCTCCCCCTTGCACTCCAGCTTGAGTCCACACTTATGGGAATCAGATGTTCCTGTTCAACGCTTTCCAGCATATGTATTATTATTGCATCGGTTAAAATTATCACCGGAATCCTGAACTTGAAACTTAGTTCAAAGGCCATCCGGACCTGATTCATGGCCTCCTGAATTGAGCTGGGCGCAAGCACTATGGCCTTACTGCCACCATGTCCAATGGATTTAGTCACAAAGAGGTAATCGCTCTGCTCCGGTGCTACATTCCCTAGCCCAGGGCCGCCCCGGTTAACATCAACTATCACAAGTGGGATTTCTGAAGTGTAGGCATACGAGATGCCCTCCGCCATAAGACTTAATCCTGGGCCAGAAGTTGCTGTCATGGCAATATGACCTGCGGCACCGGCGCCCATGAGCAGGTTAATTGATTCAACCTCGCTTGCCGACTGGAAATAAACCTTGAATTTATCGCTTCTGTGGCTAGCATGGAGAAGCGCAAGGTTCTCCATAATTTCGCTGCTGGGGGTTATCGGGTATCCAAAATAAGCTTCAAGACCAGCGTCAACAGCCGCTTCTGCTATCGCTTCAGCTCCCATTAACAGCCTCTTCACCTGAAACCACCCCAAGAATCGAATAATCCGGGCATACTTTGTAACATATATTGCAGCCTGTGCAGTCGCCCCTTTTGCCGTGGAAACTGAATTCAACATAATGGTAACCCAGGC
>JBMFVR010000157.1:2648-2894 GCA_049965895.1 Nitrososphaeria archaeon
CGGTTTATATTCTTTGAAAGCATAAGGTTCTGTTCAGGGCAAGCGTTCACGCATATCTCACATCCTTTGCACCTGTCGGCATTGATTATCACATTCCACTTTTGCCTTAAAACAGGGCGATACATTTTTACATTTTATATGTTTTATACTATATTTATACATTTTTATAATTTTTTTTGTTATTTTTTTATATAATTTATAATAAATATAATTATTTTTTATAAAAATTGAGTACATGAAAAATTG
>JBMFVR010000158.1:0-2889 GCA_049965895.1 Nitrososphaeria archaeon
CTGGAAATCAAGGCTGCGGAAGGCGTTCCCCTGGAGCAGGTCAGCAGGTACCTTATGGACATATCGCCGCTCATCCTGGTCAGGGTGCTCACCGGAGATGTGATAACTCTTTACCCCAGGGAGCTGGATGGCTATGTTGAGTTTCTTGCAGAGCTGATGGCTGACAAGGCATCTAGGCTCATTGCTGGAAGCCCCTTCGTAGTGCCAGGCTACCAGTGCTACCAGTGCCAGAATGTGGCTTGCCACTACAACAAGTTCAAACCACGTGGCGAATCAATTGTAAAGCCCGCAAACCTTGACTGGGACCTTAAAACGTTCTTCAAAAATATCCCAGAAATATCGGAAAGGACGGCAATTGCGGTAATAAGGGAGCTGGAAAGGAACGGCCTGAAAAAGGAGGTTTAGCAATTTGAGCAGTGAATGCATAATAAAAGCCTATACAATTGCGTGGGTAGCTCGCCCTGCTGAGGTGAACTGAGATGGTTTTCAAAAAGAGAGAACAGCTAGGCATGGAGCTTATGATTTCAGGGGCAGTAAAGCAGGCTTCAGAATCAAGCTTCCAGGTGAAATCGCAGCACCGTGAAGCATACTATGATGTTCAGTGGAAGGATAAGGGGTGGGTTTGCAGCTGTGAAGACTTTAAGAAAAATCACAGAAAGTGCAAGCACATATATGCGGTACAGTATTTCTTGATGCTCAGGAAAATTTCCCTCGGCCTGGACACAACCGAAGAGCAGGTTAAGTGCCCCAAATGTGGGTCAACTGATATAATCAGACGGGGGTTCAGGGACTCTAAGAAGGAAAGGGTTCAGAGGTACAGCTGCAGGGCCTGTGGTTTCAGGTTCTCAGAAAGCCTTCAGAGCAGAACCGCAGGTTATATTATTGTAAGCGCCCTTGACCTTTACTTCAGGGGGTTGAGCCTCAGGCAGGTATCAGAGCACCTCGACGCCACTTACGGAGTAACGGTTTCTCCTGCAACGGTACTTCGTTGGTTGAGAAAGTTTTCAGAAATAGCTGATGAACTGCTCCAGAAGAAAGTGAAGAGTGAAAGGTGGGGGGTTGATGAAACCATAGTACATTTGAGCGGGCGCAAGATCGCCCTGTGGACACTCATGGACCTTGACACCAGGCTGCTGATTGCCGTGCAGGTATCAAGGAACAGGGATGAAACACAGGCAAGAAACCTTTTTGAAATTGGCAAAAAAGTTGCAGGTACGCCGATGGAGATAATAAGCGATGGAGCAAAGTTTTACAGCCCAGCTATAAGCGAATCCATGAAAGGAAGCGAGATTTTGCATGTAAGCGGTCCAGGCCTGGCATCTCAGGTAAACAACAATAAGGTTGAAAGGCTTAATGGAACAATAAAGAAAAGGGTCAAGTCCATAGGCGCTTTCAGGTCGCTTGAAACGGCAACAATGTTCGCTAAAGGTTTCAGATTTTACTATAACTTTGTAAAACCTCACAGGAGCCTGAGCGGCAAAACCCCGGCCCAGGCAGCAGGAATCAGCGACCGAAAGCTAAAATGGAAAGAACTTGTCAAGAACACATAGACTCAGTCAATGATATTCAGAGATACTCCTAATATTTTTTCTCCAATTTTTTGACCTAGTTGGCAATGGCGCCAGTTTCTCCGCTATTTTAATAATTTGCGTCCAGCTATCAATTTTGTAGTGTTTCATATATTCGAAAGGCGTTAACCCTGTGTCCGCATTACGCAAGAACCAGTTATGGTTAAACCTGTAAAGCTTAATTAAATACCAAAGTGTGTCTATTGTATAAGCCCGTTTTTTCCTGACGTATTTTCTTATTTCCTTGTTCAACCTTTCAATTCTGTTTATAACTGCATAGTCTGCGGATTTTGATTGGCTCCATAGCGTCATGTCTAACCCCTCTACCACCTGTTTGTACGATTTCAATCCATCCGATCTGACAATCTTCCCCTTATAATCCGACATTAGAGGTATTGCTTCTCCAAATAGTGTTTTGATATCTTTTATGCTTCTGGTTTTAAAAACATCAGCGGCAAGTATATAGTGGCTTATGGGTTCCAATATAACCGGAACCCATGCGTGATCCTGTTTTTTCAGCTTACTCGTTGCATTTATCCCATCGTAATTTTTTTTAAAAATTTGCTGATAAATTTCATCTACCTCTAACTCTGATACGTTAATTTCAAACATGCGCCTATCGGTAGCATAATCCATTGCTTGCAGTTCAAGATTAGTTAGCAGATCTATTATATATTTTAATACCTGTTTTGCTTCGTTTATACTAACTTTTATATTAGTTTGTTTATAAGACGATTCTAGTGCGTCACCAATTCTACTGGTTTCAAGAAAATGCATGATAAATGCCTCAACCCATTTAGGATCATAGTGTTCAAATAAATTGTAAACTGTAAAACGGTGTCCAGCCTCACATTCATACCTCTGTATTTTTGAACCGCTCTTTCGATATCCTCTTTTTTTTATAGCAGGCTTACCACAAACCTTTCCTGACCTGGTTAGCACGTTACAATGCAGTTCAAATTTTTCTAGCGGAACCGGTAAGTCCCGAAATGCAACATGTTTTTTACCGGTCATAAAAAGTCCCCTTTTTGCAACTCTACCAAGGCAGGTAGAGTTTAATTTTCGGGACTTGGGGCTATTTTTATGCAAACTGTTTAGTTTTGGGGACTTGGGGCTATAATTATCAAGAGTGATATAGTTTAGATCGTTTTTTATCATAGGCCTAGGTCACCTTCCTTGTAATCAGCACGGCCTCCAATCGAGTCCTCTTGATAGTAGAATCTCTGCCTGTTATGTGGTTCTCCTACTTCTTTGTCTAAAATCACTAGCCATATTTTCAGCTTTGCATAATATTCTACCTCGGATAAATAATCAGGCTCAG
>JBMFVR010000159.1:0-2865 GCA_049965895.1 Nitrososphaeria archaeon
AATCTATGAAAAATAAGTGCTTGACAAAATATTCAAATTAGACATGCGGAGAGTCTGAAGGTGTCAAAAAATATTTAAATAATAGAAACCTATGGAATATTTGATATGAAATTAATTGAAATTATCCTAACACAAAATGATTGTCCTCATATAGAATTAACAAATGAGTTTAGCGATATTACGATCTATGTATTTAATACAGTTTCAGTAAACCAATATGAAAAATTATTCTCTATTTTTTATTCAATAAATAAAGAAACCTTAGATAAGGCGTTAAATAAATTTAGAAATAATAAAAAAGTTAGGAATTTTCAGATAATATCTAAAAAAAATAATTTAGCTGCTTTGACATATTTTATCATAAAAACTGCTGCATATAAAAAAATAGAAACAGTTGGTTTTAGGCTTCACCCTCTTACAATACATAATGGAATTGAAAAATGGTTCTTTTTAGATGAAAGTTCTAATGAAATATCTTATAAAGAATTATTATCAGAATTTAATGATGAAAATACTAGTATTGTTTCTATTCTGGAATTGACTACTAAAAATTTCCTCGATGAATTCTTAAAAAATATAAGCATTATAAACTTTAACAAATTAGATATCTTAGATGATGAAGACAAAGAATTACTTTCTATGTTAATAAAGGCAGGTTATTTTGAATGGCCAAGGAAAGTGTCATTGACGTATTTAAGTAAAGATTGGAAGATACCTAAAAGCACAATTTCTTATAGGATTAGAAAATTAGAAAAAAGTATTATTAGAATCTATTCCAATATATGATCTTTAAAGATATTATTAGATTTATAACAAATAATCTTAAAAATAAAAAATAAAAAATTTTTATTTTTCATATGGTAAAATAATTTTTCCTCTTTTGTTAGATTCTTCCCAATATGGCCATTCTTCTTCTACCATTTTATCAATTTTATCAAAATCCTCTGGATCCAAATGAGAAAACCTTCCCTGTAATTTCAGATATTCTTTAACATGTTTTCTAGGATTCGGTTTATAATTCAACTTAAAATTTCCATCTGAATATTCCCAGAGTGCCCACATTCCTGTTTCAACTGCCAATTTACTTAGTTGAACTGTATCAGATGGTTCACTAAACCAACCTTTCGGGCATGGAAGAAGAACATGAACAAGTGAAGGTCCTCCGGCATTTAAACCCTTTACCACTTTGTTCATTAGATCAAGAGGAGGATGTAATGTAGCTGTTGCTACGTATTTAACACCTGGATGTGCTGCTGCAATAAGTGCCATATTCTTCTTAAGTCTTTCATTACCAATCCTATTTGCTCTGCCTTCTGGTGTAAATGTTGTTGTAGCGCCCCAAGGTGTAGTACTTGATGCTTGTATTCCTGTATTTGCATATGATTCGTTATCATAAACGATGTAAAGTAATCTTTTATAATTATATGAAAGTCCCATGGATAAACCAGAAAGACCAATATCAGCCATTGCTCCATCGCCACCAAAAACTATTACATTTACATCTTCCATCTTTCTTTTACCCTTGTCCATCAAGCTTTTTAAAGCAGCAGCAGTTCCAATTGCAGCTGCTCCACCCCCGCCCAGCTGGGTATGATACCATGGAACAGCATAGGGAGATGTTAAAAACTGATGTGCATTAGCAACATACATGCATCCGGTTGGTCCTATGAATATTGTATTTGGTCCAGCTGCTTTTGCAACTAGTCTATATGCTAAAGCAGGTCCACAGCCAGCACAAGTTCTATGCCCAGCAGTGTAATAGTCCTCTGGGGGTATTTTCTTTATATTATTGAATAATAAAGTTTCACTCATATATCATCACCTCTTAAGGTTAACCAATATGCTTTCTTTTCCGGGGCTTTCCCTTTAGCTAATTCATGCACTTTTTCTGCTGCTATTTTAAAATGTTCTGTCGTCGGTTCTCTTCCACCTAAGAAAAGGAAATCCAAAAGTTTAGGTCTATTATCCATATCATATAAGGATGTTGCAATTTCATGGTAAAGGGAACCCGTTCCATTTGGTGAGCCAAACGAAAAGTCAAATTCCATAATTCCTGCAGCTTTGACATTCTTAAGTGAGGACACCAATTCTTCATTTGGGAAAGGTCTCAGATATCTTAGCCTTACAGTACCTATCTTTATGCCTTCTTTTCTTAACATATCTGCAACAAGCTCTATGTCTTTCATATATGCGCCCATACCTACCAAAGCAATTTCAGCATCATCTATGTTCTTTGCTTCAATAAAGGGTGAATATCTCCTTCCGGTATATTTTTCAAAGTCTTTCCAGGCTTCCTTTATAACCTCTTTTGATCTTTTTAATGCTACGTCAATAACTTTTCTTTCTTCAGGTCCAATCAAAGATGGTGCAATATGCATTCCTTTACTTACAGGACCATCCTCAGGATCCACCTTGTATGGAAGATTATAAGGCGGTAAAAATTCGCTTAAATCCTCTTTTGAAGGAGGTATTACTGGCATTGAAACATGCGTAATTGCTGCACCGTCAACAGCTATGAAGTGAGGTTGCAAAACCCTATGATCTTCAGCAACTCTGTATGCTACCAGCGTCATATCGGTTGCCTCTTGTACATCCCTTGGCCAAGATATTAACCATCCTAGATCCCTAGTGGTCAGTATATCAGTCCATTCCATTCCAAAGTTTCCAGGGTCATCTAAAGCCCTTGTTCCGATTACACCTACTACTGGTACTGATCCTAAACTTGTTGCTGTAACGGATTCAAAAGCATATAGTAGACCAACCCCACTGCTTCCAACAAAGGTTCTTGCCCCCGTGGCTGATGCATGTTTGACAATCTCAAACTGACTATGCTCAGAATCGGCTATTACAATTTCAGCCTTAAAT
>JBMFVR010000160.1:0-2847 GCA_049965895.1 Nitrososphaeria archaeon
GGATGATTTCGGAAAAGGCTTTTATTGAAAATTCTACGATAGAGGGCAGGGTAATGATTTCGGAAAACGCTACGATAAAGAACAGCTTGATCAGAGGGCCTGCCGTAATCGGGGATTCATATATAGAAGATTCAAGCGTGGGCCCTTTTACAAGCATAGGAAACAAGGCCTACATAGCAGAAAGCAAGGTCGAAAACAGCATAATTATGGAAGGTTCAAAAATAGAAAAGGTTGAGCTTGAGAGCTGCCTAGTAGGTAAAAGCGTGGTAATTAAAGGAAAAAGTTTGATAAAAAACAGGTTAAAGGTCAGTTTGGGAGATTATACAGTATTAAATATAGAATAAAATTATTTATTGACTTAAATACTTAATGTTTTCTTCAGTATTAGAGAAATCATTGGTCAATAGTGTTTTCGCCTTACTTATATCTAAAGACGAATCGTAAGGTCTTTTTGCAATCCAGTTTATGGCATCATTCTCTTGAATGTTCTTTGGTAAGTTGTATATTTCTGCTATCTTCATTGCAAACTCATACCTAGATACCCTATCCCCGGCCACATTTAATATCCCCGTTTCCCTCATTTTTACCAACTCCGCGATTGATTCAGCTAGCTTGAAAGCAGATATTGGAGAATAAAAACCCTTAAATGCGTTGACAGTTTTGCCTTCCTTGAGTTGCTTCACTACAAATGAAGGAAACCCCTTGTTTAGAAAAACCCCAGATGTTCTTATCACAAGAGAATAATCATAGGACAAAGCATAGGCCTCGCCAAGCAGTTTTGTTAACCCATAATAGTTAATTGGGTTTGGAATATCAAGTTCACTGTATAACCCTTTACTACCATCAAATACATAGTCTGTTGATATATGTACTAAGTAAGCTTTTATTGCTCTTGTGGCTCGCGCTATGTGCTTAACAGCCTCAGCATTTACTGAATAGGCATATTCCCTATCCCTTTCACAAAGATCAACGTCAGTTACCGCAACCGTGTTTATGACAACTTCCGGCATTGATTTTAAAATTATGTCTTCTATCTGGATGTAGGAAGAAAAATCAACCTTGATGCCTCCTCCTGTTTTATCCCTATAAGTATATATTGCATCAGGAAAAAATTTGAGAAGTTGACTGCCAAGCTGGCCAGAACCGCCAAAAATAAGGGTTTTCATGCGTCTCAACTAAAATTTATTTTTGCTTCCTTAAGCCTTGGCCATTTTTTGTCCTTTTCTGAAAGTATTGGATTTTCCACAGGCAATTTTATTCCAAGATCCGGGTCGTTCCATAAAATACCGCCTTCATGCTCGGGAGAATATTCAGAATTTGTTATAAAGTAAACCACATAGGATCCCTCGATGGCTTGGAAACCGTGTGCAAAGCCAGGTGGTACCCATATGGACCTGCCAGGATAGATTTCATATGCTACATGTTTTCCGAACCATGGTGAACTTTTGCGCAGGTCAAGGGCTATATCAAGCACTTTGCCATCAATTACATTTACAAGCTTCCCCTGTGCTTTTGGCGCAAGCTGAAAATGTAGCCCTCTGAAGACTCCCCTCTTTGAATAAGAATAGTTAATTTGAACTAGGTTTGCCATAAAGGGAAAATCTGAATTTTTATAGAGCTCCATAAAATAGCCCCTAATGTCATCATATTTTTTAGAATCTATTAAAAGGACATCGGGGATTTCAGTTTTGGTAAAGGTAAAGTTAGTCATACCATTACCCCCCTTGCTATTAGGCCCTTATACCATGAGACCGTTATCCATCTCGGATCAGATATGTCAAGCTCATTGTCTTTTATTGCTTTTGAAATTTCTTGAGCTGCACTTTCCACGTTATATTTAGGCCTGAAATCCATAGCTTTCCTTATTTTGCCAAATGATACTCTGTATGATCTGGTATCAGGTGATCCATACCATTCGTATTCCAAGTCCATTCTCAATGCTGTAGCTATCCTCTTTGCCACGTCCATTATCTGGTAATTTTGCTCATCAGACCCTAGATTAATGACTTCGCCAGCTAATTCACCTGCAGGCAACATTGCTGCCTTGGACAGCACACGTGCTACATCCTTTACATGAACAAACGGCCTCCACTGAGTTCCATCCCTCATTATCATTAATTTGCCCTTCGTTAACAAATCCCTAACATATGCATTTATCACCAAGTCAAATCTCATCCTCTTTGTGCCTCCATACCCATACACAGTAGCTAGCCTGAACACTGTAACTGAAAATTCATCATCTGTCAATGGCAAAATGTCCTTTTCTGCCTTTAAATTTGCCTTTGCATAGGTTGTCAAGGGATTTGTGCTGCTACTTTCATTTACAATGCTTTCATTGAACCCGTAAACGCTACAAGATGAGGGCAGTATGTATCTTTTCACCCCAGCCCTCTTTGCCAGCACAGCTACCCTTAACCTTCCAAGGTAATTTATCGACCATGTTTTAACCGGGTCAAGCTCACCAGATGGATCGTTTGAGAGCGCTGCAAGGTCAATCACACTATCAATCCCCTTAAATATTTCTGGTTCTACAAACCTTATGTCATCGTTCACAACAGTCAAGCCATCCCCATCCTTAAGTGTCTGATTAAAGAAGAACCTGTCCAAAGCCACGACTTCTTGCTTATTCTCTAAAAGCTGATTTACAAGCACCGTGCCAATGTACCCTCCAGCCCCTGTAACAAGAACTTTCATACACAATATTATTTAATAGCCATATTTAAATTTTAAAAGTTCTAGGGTTTTGTCCATAAATTATGAAATTTAAGCACAGGATAAGGTAATGCCAGCTTTTTTGCTTAACCTGTGCTGCCTTTGCTGTTATTTTGCATGTTTTTACGCTTTCCT
>JBMFVR010000161.1:0-2264 GCA_049965895.1 Nitrososphaeria archaeon
CTCACATTGAGTGGTTCAAGCGAATACGGGAACGTCAAAGTGACAATGACAACAAACACACCAGAAATAAAGGAGATAAGTGTAAATGATGTATCAACTGCATCTTACAGCATAGAATATCTTGACAAGTTCATAAGGTCTCTTTCGGCGTCAACAGAAACTCTCACCATAGAATTTGGAAACAGGTTGCCAGTAAAGGTGGAAGCCCCCCTTGACCAGAAGGGTTCAAAGCTTGAATATTTTCTTGCACCTAGGGTTGAGTGATAGTGAAATATTCGAAAATATACAAACAGTTAAAAAGAGTTGAATTATGGTATACATTGGCTTTTATTTTAATAGGTTCTGGCCTCATAAGCTTTGTGCTGGGCAAACCACTGATTCCATTAACGTCCATTTTTACATCAAATTCTTCATATCAAACTCTATTTGAAACTATAATAATTTTTCTGATCAACCTGATGGGTGTTGGTGGCATATTTCTTATAACCAAAGTCAGTTCTACAAGAGATTTAAAATTTGGGAGGTTCTATGTTCTTGGTGGCATATCCCTTTTAATCATATGGTTTCTTATCATGTATGAACTGTACATAACGGTATACGTTAACAGAGTACCATAAAAATCATTATACAGCAGCTGATTTCATTGTAAAACCTTTACTCCAAAACCTTTAATAATGGTTAATTGTGTAGACATCGAAGGTGAAGCCGATGAGCCAAAAGCCAAATTACGTTAAATTTGACACGCCTGCTGAGCTGTCACAGGCAGCTTTAGAGGCTGTTAAACAGGCCAAGGAATCTGGAAAGATTAGAAAGGGTACTAACGAAGCCACAAAAGCCATCGAAAGGGGCGAGGCGAAGCTAGTGGTGATAGCGGAGGATGTAGATCCTCCAGAAGTTGTTGCTCATATACCGATGATATGCATAGAGCGTAAGATTCCATATATATATGTCAAAGCAAAAAATGATCTAGGATCAGCCGCAGGATTGCAGGTTGGCACTGCCACTGTAGCAATAGTTGATGCAGGTCAGGGTAAGTCCATAGTAGACCAGATTGTTGGTTCGTTATCCAAGATAACTGGAGCTTGAATAATTTATGAGCGAAAAGGAGGAGCAACTCACTCCTGCAGAAGTCGTCCAGATAGTTGGAAGAACAGGCGTTGCAGGTGAAATCACCCAAGTGAGGGTTAAGATCTTGGAAGGTAACGAAAAGGGAAGGATTCTTACTAGGGATGTCAAAGGCCCCATAAAAATGGGCGATATAATAATGCTGAGGGAAACTGAGAGGGAAGCAAGAAAGATAAGGTGATATGTAATGTTAGTATCCAAGAAGGTTTGTTCATTTTGCGGCCGTCCGATAGTATCTGGAACTGGTTTAACTGTCATAATGAATGATGGTACAGTTTACAGATTCTGCAGCAACAAATGTAAGCTATCAATGCTTAAAATGAAAAGGGATGCAAGAAAGCTTAAGTGGACAAAAAAACATAAGGGAAAAGTATGAGTGATAGAACTTTAATACTGGTAAAGCCAGATGCAGTTCAGAGGCGGCTTGTAGGCAGAATAATACAGAGATTCGAAGATAAGGGTTTTAAGCTTCTGGACGTTAAAATGATAAAAATGAGCAGAGAGATGGCTGAAAGCTTCTATTCTGTTCATAAAGGCAAGCCGTTTTTTGAAGACCTTGTATCATTTATAACTTCAGGGCCAGTTGTGGCAGTGATTCTGGAGGGAAGGAATGCAATTGATGCAGTCAGAGTAATGATAGGGGGCACAGATGCATCGAAGGCCACACCGGGGTCGGTCAGGGGTGATTTTTCATTGGGGCTCACTGACAACTCAATTCATGCAAGTGATTCAGAAGAAAGCTTTAGAAGAGAGACCATGGCGCTGGGCCTGCAGTGAGCATGTCATTTTACAAAGAATTTGCAACAATTAATGGTGTTTCCTATATAAAAGATAACTGGATAAGTGCAGATAGTCTGATTATGGATGTGGATGGCACGCTCATAGATACCAGAGAATCATATAATGCAACGATTAGGACTACTGTGAACCTTTTTTACAAGTGGGTTACAGGATATCAGGTCTATGATGATGTCATAAATGAAGCACTTGGCAGATTAAGATTGACAGGCGGATTTAACAATGACTGGGATTCCACTTATGGTATAATCATGGGTTTATTTTCTGGACTTCCTGACGATCTTTTAAAGGAGATATCTTCAGAAAAATTTGAATTTTTCAGGTCAAGGCCAAATATCAAG
>JBMFVR010000161.1:2274-2835 GCA_049965895.1 Nitrososphaeria archaeon
AACTTAAATTACCTTCTTATGTATGCTAGTTCAACAGGTTCAAAGAGCATAGAAGACGGTTTATCCAAGCTTTTTTTTAAAAAGGATAAACTTAATTACCTTTTACTTATAAAAAAGAAATTAAATTATCCAGAAGTCCCATCAAAGAGCCTCCTAATAAGGACTTTTGAAGAGTTGTACCTCGGGAGAGATTTATTTAAGAAGGTATACTCTACCGAATCAAGGTTCAAAGTTCTAAGAGGGTTCATAGAAAATGAAACAATAAAACTCGAAAACGACGTTCAAACTTACCTTAAAAGGAAATACGGTAATAGAATAGGAATAGCCAGCGGCAGGCCTGAATATACAGGTAAAAAGTCCCTAGGCAAACTGATGGACACCTTCTTTAACAAATCAGCTACAGCTTTCCTAGAAGACGCTACAAAGGCATCATCAGGGACTGAGTGGATGGGTAAGCCGAAAAGCTTTATGCTAACAAAAGTGATGAATGCCCTTAATGTTAAGAGTTGTATTTATGTTGGGGATTCTGCTGAAGATATGATGATGGCAAAAAATGCATCT
>JBMFVR010000162.1:0-2819 GCA_049965895.1 Nitrososphaeria archaeon
TTGCTGAATTTCATTCCAAAATTCTTCCTTATATAATCGTCAACTCTTCAAACAAAAGGACTGACGGATAAAGCTCCAGCTTTTGCTGCGAGTAATGCCTGAGAAGGCGTCATGATCAGCGTTGCGTTAACAGGTATCCCCTTTTTGCTTACTTCTTTTATTGCTCTGAGTCCTTCTATGCTTTCGCTAAAGCTATCGAGAATACAATTATACGGAAGTTCACGCTGATAAAGAAAAAACAGTTTGTTAATTGATTGGCAAAAATACTTTTATGAAATTTGGAAATTAGAACCCATAGAGCTTTTATCTCAGCAACGGCTTTTCACACAGCTTTCATGTAGCGCTGGGCAGTTAAGAAAACCTTCGCATAATTGACCTTCAGCCTGTGGCCCTCGAGGATCCCCCTCCTCCTGAGCCGTTTGATAGAATTGTAAACAGCCTCAACTGGTATATGTTTGTACGCAGCGATGTCCCTGGGAGCTGTATAGCCCTCCATAATCGCGAGAACAACGAGTACATCGTACTTGCTTCTGTTCATACGTACTTCACTTTAAGTTTCATTCCGCCGGCTTCAATGAGCTGCCCGTCCTCAACAAAGTGCACCCTTATCCCGCTCCCTGCCCTGACCAGAATGAATTTTTCCCCGTTGTTTTCTCCGAAAGCGTATTCTCCTGCCAGCAGGACCACTTGCTGTTTTTCCTCTTCCTTTGGTTCTTCTTTACTTTCAGGGACCCTCCGTGGTTCTCCTGCCGGCTTTGCCGTAATCTCCGGTTTCTCCTGCATGTTCTCAGTTACCAGGATGCGAGCAGGCGCTGAGACGCTTTTCAGTTCCTCCTCCGTCAGGCCAGTGACTTCCATGAGGTGCCTGTCCCTTACCTCAGCCTTTGCGCGGATGAAGTCGCGAGTTAGGAAGCGTATCCTTGCAACTGAAACGTGCTCAACGGTGAAGGAGTAAGCAAGCAGCTTTATTTCAGTTAGAGAGAAGCCACCGCTGAAGAGAAACTCAACCTCTTCAAGCGAAAGGGGGCTTCTGGCCCTGTGCTCGATTTCGGCAAGAACGCTGAGGTACTTCAGCGTGTTTTCGTCGATGTGGTCGTATATCGATTTGATTGTTCGGACGTCGTGGGGGTTGAGGTAGCTGCGCGCGTCGGGTATCTTTATGTACATGTTGACCTTCTCGAGCCCAGTCAGGTTCGTCCTCTTTGAGTTCTCTTCAGCTATTTCCTGGTAGTACGATGGCGGCTTTTCTGGGTACACGAGGGCCTTGTAAAGGGCAGGGCTGCCATCCGTCCTGTACAGCTCCTTTACAGCAAGGAGCCTCCTTATGCCCACGTAAACGCAGTACTTTCCGCCTTTCATGTAGGCCAGGCCCGGGTGGATCTGCCCTATGCTCCTTATGCTTTGAACCAGGTCCTCAACATCGTAGTAGAAGCGCACCATTGCCCCTTCGTCAGGGAACGCGTCGTCCACCGGAACCTCCATGTATTCAGCCCTCATGCCAGCCCCCTCCTTGCAAGGACCCTGCGCAGCACAGCGTTAGCAATGGTCCTGGCCCTCTTTCCTGCAAACGCGGGATCTGAGAGTGCCCTTTCAAGCTCGGCGTTGTATTCTGCCCTTATCTGGTTTATGTCCTTCATTCCAAATATGTCATCTGGTGCAATAAGTTCAAACTGCACATGGCGGTCCATGCGGGCTTTTTTCACGCCCTCCCTCACCGAAAACACGTAGGCCATGTGAAATAGGTCAAACTGGTCCATATCAATGCCCTTGAACCTGAGGTACGATTCAATGGTAGCCGGGGCGTAGGCGTTCACGCTGTACAGCGCAACCGCAAGCCTAACTGGCACGCTGCCCCTCACCCTTTTAGCCCTGTTTATCACCGATTGCTTGTCTGCCTCAGAGAAACGCCAGCCGTACAGGTCTATTAGTGTGTTGAGTTCGCGCCAGAGCTCGCCCTCTTCGCCGTTACCTTCTACAGCTTCCAGCCGGTATGCCGGCTTCCTGCCGTATATCGCATAATAATCGCTTTTTTCCATTATGGGCTTCGTAGGGGAGTGAGTATGATATTCGCTCATGTAACCTGATTCAGGAACGGTATTTAAGGCTGGATTGTTCATGCATCATATTTTGGCAGGAACGCTAATAAATTTTGCTATAATTATAGTATATTCTAGATTATATATTATATATTAATTAGAAATAGATATTATAGCAATATTTATATTGTGCTGAAATGTAAATGATGCCATGACAAAGGGATACACAGCCATAAGCCTGTCAGAGCAGGTAAGGGGCAGAATACTGAGCTACATAGAAAAAAAGTACCCGAAGTTTCCCCCCAGCCTTTCTGCGTTCCTTTCCCAGATAGCCCTTGACTACATTGAGCAGGACACCCTGTTGAGCATGTACGGCCCATACCTTTCGTACATGAGCAACAACGAGAACACCATATTCGTGAAGGACGAAAAGAACAATAGGGTGGCCCCCGTGAGGGTTGTCATGAAGGAGAACGGGCAGTTTGACCTGTTCTGCGAGCTTGACCAGAGGAACGACTGCATGCACGTGGGCTTTGTGTTTGCCTTGCCTGAATTCTATAAGATACTGAAGGAAAAGGGGGTAAAGCCGAGAACGCTGTACTGAAACATCTTCACACGCATAAAGTTATCCTTGAAAATCAAAATAGGAAAAGAGGTCTGCAGAATATATTAGAAAAAAATTAAAGGGGTAGGGAGGAGTTGCTAAGTAATGTTTGCAGGTTAGTTGGTGTAGTGTACCATTGTTCTGGGAAGTAAGATTGAGTTGGGCTATACAGAGGCACC
>JBMFVR010000163.1:0-2801 GCA_049965895.1 Nitrososphaeria archaeon
GTCAGCAATACTCCTTGCCCTGAGCTCAGTTTCAGTGGCATTCTTTGTCATAGCCTTTCTGATAGCGGCAATACCTGATGGGATAGCATGGACCCTGGGACTGCAGATAGCTAACACGACTTTCAAGCCTGAGGAAATCGGGACATCAACATCATTTTTCAGTTCATCAATGATGATCATGTCGGTCCTGATGCCGCTGGTTGGCTACATGGCATCAGTAAGTTACCTGGGCTTCACCACCACGCTGTGGATATTCGCGGCAATAACAGCGGCGTTCTTCATATGGGAACTAGCTCTCAGGCCAGCAAAGGATGTACCAGTAAATGGTGCATGAACCATGGCTAAGATGCTGCTGATAATAATGAACGAAGATGAAGAAAGGATAAGGATGCCCCTGAGCTTTGCTAAAAATCAGATACAACTTGGAAACGAGATAAGGGCGGTATTCTGGGGCCCAAGCGAAAGGGCCATGGCAGGCAATGACCAATTGCGCAGGGAATGCAGTTCCATCGTAAAACTGAAGGCATGCATAAATTCAGCAAAGAAGTATGGCCTTGAATCAAAACTTTTCTATGACCTTGAGCTGATTCCCGTTGGGGAATACATCAGCAGGAGCATAACTGAAGGGTTTGAGGCAATCACGTTCTAAAAGGGCTTATGGCAAAATGGATACAAAAATGTCAGGTGCAAAAACGGAAAAATCAAAAATAATACTAAATATACAGATGATACAGACAATCAGCATCATTGTTGCCCTTACGTTTTCGGTAAGGGCAAGCAACAACATTCTGCAGACGGGCATTCCCCTTCTTGCCAAATATGATCTGTCATATACACAATTTGATGTTGGGATCCTTGTTGCAGTCATGTCAGCAGCAGCTTTCATTGCTACAATTTTAAACAGCAGGATCAGGGCCCATTATCGCAGGTATTTATTTATGATTTTTAGTGTTATATACACAATAAGCCTTCTTTTATTTTCCTTTTCAAATGGATTTTCAATAATACTTTACTCGATATTGAGTGGCCTCGCTTACGGTTTCATGTTTCCTAACATTATGACTTCGGCGGGGCTTTTTGAGGATAAAAATGTCAGGGAAAGAATTCTGGGAACCTATACACTTGCCCTGGCCATAAGCCTGATTGCAGGGCCTGCATTGCAATCGCTAGTTCTTGCGCATAATTCCTTAAGAACATCATTTTTGTTTTTTGTGCCTTTGGGTGTTATATCGGCCGCGCTTTCGCCTTTTATAAAATATCCTGAAGAGTCGGTGGTAAGAAAGAGGATATCAGTGTGGTCAAAAGCAGGTTTAAAGTTGGGATCTACACTTTTTTGGTGTACAGCATGTCAACAGCGATACTCCTCTCCTTTGGTGGCATATTTGCAAAGAGCAGCTATGATGCCTCATATTCTGTCATAACTCTTTTGTTTGCGCTCTTTTTCACAGGTTCTTTTGTAACAAGATTACTTTTTTCTATGCACAAAGTGGGAAGACTTTTGCCATATGTGCTTTTAATGATGTGCATCTCCATTCTGGGGCTAACCTTAATATTCTTTGCCAGTAACATAATTGTCTACGCAGTGGCTTTTGTAATTCTGGGAGTGTCCCATGGTTTGGGCATGCCAATTGCCATGTTTTCAATAAACAGGTCATTCCCGATGGATGAAAGGAACAGGGCCAACAGTTATTTCACATCTACAATGATGCTTATGCTAATAGTAATGCCCCTGATTGGAGGCTCTGTTCTGCAACTTTTAGGATTCCGGTTGCTTCTCCTATACATGGTGCCTGCCGTATTTGTCCTGTTAGTTCTTTCCTTGGTAACTGTTAATCGCAAAGAACTTTAAGAGCATAAAAGCCAGAGTTGTTCTTCCTAGGCTGGACCTGAAAGCCTTTGGGCAATCCTAACATGCCATAGTTGTCCCTTTCCTGTTTTTGTCAGCATTTGAGAACTTTAACCATAAAAGATATGGCTTTATAATTTAGTAAAATAAATCTACGACTATCTCAAAAGGATCGTAGCTGCAAAATGTCAAATATCATTTTATTTTTCTATAAAGCAACGCAAATATTATCAGCGAAGTCAGTACCGTAACAAATGCTGTCCATGCAATTATTGTAGGTATGTTATGGGAATAGTAAATGGACACAATACTTTAAGTTAGAAGGCCTGTGTCCAAAGAACCAAAAAGAACGGTTAGCCAGAAGCTCAACGTATTGGAATTCCTGGAATAATTAGTTGTTATGTCAAAAATAACAACGTCCAGCCTGTCAATTACCGAATCATACAAGCCGTTGATTCCGAGAATCCTTTGGCCGAATTCCATCAAGGGCTCACTAAACTGTGTTGCTTTTGCAATGATGCCATAATATTCCTCTAACCCGTTAAGTATTTCTTGTTTTAAACCAATGAGCCCATTTATGGAAAGTGAGCCTGTAACCAGCTTTCTATAATATTTTCTCAGGATTTCTCTTTCAAGCAATAGTATTTCTATGGTTATAATAAATAGGGCGCACCTACCCTGTAACTGCGTATAATCGCTGTCATTTTCATTTGTATTCATAAACATGATATTAAGTGTAGTGAATCCTGACATGTACGATGCGCCACCCTCCTTGATGCAAAAATTTCTGTCTATTTCACTGTCTACAAAGGAGCTTTTGAAGGGCACCGGTGATGAATTAAGATATAGGAGGTTCACAATATTCGCGCTGTGCAGGTTTGTGAACTACGCCTAGGTAAAACTGTGCGTTTTCCGCTTCACCGACGAGGCCACGTGCGGAATACTTTTAGCATGA
>JBMFVR010000164.1:0-2798 GCA_049965895.1 Nitrososphaeria archaeon
GGTGTTTCTCCTATGACCTTGCCCAGCTGATGCCTTCAAAGTTCATAATGCCCATGAGGCGCAATTCCAGCCTGGCTGACTACAGCATGAAGCTGAATTCAAGCTTTGTATACAGGGGGCAGGAGGATACTGTGAGGCTTTAAGGACAGAGAGGATTTAGGGTGTACACCTTCCAGGACCAGAGCCTCATGGCAGAGGAGTCATCAACCTTCATCAAAATGATCGCTGAGGACAAGAAATCTCAGAAGGATTTTGAAGAGGCGCAGCCTTCATTTGGCAAGATATCAATACTAACAAATCTCACACTGGACCCATAGGAAATATACCTGCTTTACAAGCATAGGGAGGAAATCGAGCAGGCATTTGACGCGATGAAGAACGAGCTTGATGACGACAAATCATACCTTTCAGGCGATTATGCGTTAAGGGGTACTTCATATCGTTCATTTCACTTTACTTCTACTATTCAATATTTAACCTCATAAGGTCATCAGGCTTCACCGACAAGTTATCAGTTAATGATGCGCTCCTGAAGTTTTCCAGAGTGTACATGATCATTGTTGAAAGAAGGGAAATACTGTCTGAGCTGCCAGCTTCGGTTGAAAAGCTAGGCAGCATACTTGGCACCAATATATTACCTAAAAAGTTGTGAAGTTAAGGATAATAAAATTGGAAAGTAAAGAAATAATACGACAAAGGACGTTCATACCATAATGTCTCTTTTTTCAATGTTAAAACTAGAATACTTTTTCATATACTTTTAATGTCTGCTGAATAACTTTTTCTGGCCTTAAATCAAGAACATCGTTATATGCTGCATCAAGATTTACCTTTTCCCAGCATCTGTTTTCAAGTACCTCAATTAAGTTCTCTGTGTTCCATAAGCACGTATTTCTTTTCGTTATTTCAGGCAAAAAACCATCATAACACAGCACTGGCACTTTCATTGCCTTTGCCTTTGCTATTGGTATTCCGAAACCTTCATAGGTAGATGTTGAAAGATAAACATCAAATGAACCCAATACCTTAGGCAGCTCCAAATCTGGCAGAAAACCAAGGTACTTTATCCTTTTGTCATCACGAATCAAGTGCCCATAAGGGAAATTGGGTCCGTAAATTACCAGCTCTATGTCATCATTTTTGTACTCCCTTAGCTTTTGTATAAAATAAAGCAGCATTGGAGCCTTATTCCAACCAAAGTTGTTTATATAACCTATTCTTACTTTTTCGTTTTTAATCTTATTTTTAATTGGTAAATATGAATACTCTATAATGTGTCCCTGCACATCTATTTTGCATTTGTCTATTCCGTATTTTTCTGTAAGAGATTCAGCTATTTCCTTTGTTCCGGCAAAAATAAAATCATAAGTTGAGAGATATCTATAGCAGCCTCTTTTCAAAACGCTTACAAAGCTCTCAATTAAACTCTTACCAGGCGTTTTTATAAACGGGTAAAAATCATGCACTGTTATTATTTTTCTGCGGGCAGCATTTGATATGTTGAACAAGGGCAATGTATTGCATAAATCAACGGTGTGCATTACATGTATATTCTCGTCTGCAATCATTGACTTTATATATAGCAAAGTTAAATTCCTTGCCAAAACTGTGTTTAGCTTTTTAAACTTGTTTTTTGTTATATCCATTATATCTATCTTTTCAGCTGGAATCTCCCTGCTTATGTAGCTGAAAAAAACTTCATTTCTTTCAGGAACCCCCGAGCCGTTCTTAGAAAATGATGTGCCTACGAGCTTAACCTTTTTCAATTTTATATCCATTATAATCTTCAATTATCCTTTTATAAAAAATTAGCTGTTGCTTGGCTATGAACTCCTGATCAAATTTATCAACCACTTCCTTAGCCTTATCTCCAATAGCTAATGCTTCTTTATAATTGTTTAGTATATATGCTATCTTCTCTGCAGCTGCTTTTGTATCACCGGGGTTTACTTTAAAAAAATTGTCCTTTAAATAATAATATGCAGGCAAATCATAAGCTACAATAGGCAAGCCCATGCTGGCAGCCTCCATGACGCTAATTGCCCATCCCTCTTCATAACTGAGAAACAAAAAAACCTTAGATTCAGATAAAATCCTCCACTTTTCTTCTTCTTTGACAAAGCCTGTAAAGATTATATTGCCTTGAAGGCCATATTTCTTTATTTTTATATTTAATTTTTTAACATATTTCTCATTACCCGGACCCACTAGGATGGCTTTAACATTAATACCGTATTTTTTCTTTAAAATATTTATAACGTCAATGATGTCTTCAACCCCTTTATGATTTTCAAGCCTACCCACGTAGCTTACGTCATACTTTTTATCGCTTGCGTTTGAAATGTTTCTAATTTTGCCCAGTGCCAATAAATTAGGATAAACTTTTACTTTCAAGCCTTTGCCCGTGTTCGGGTTGTCAAGAAAAATGGGTATCTTATAATGCTGAATTATTTTTATCATAAACCTGAAATAAAGCCTGTTTAAAATCACCCTGAATAACCCCCTCCTAAAAGCATAAAACCTTATGTCAGGCGTTATATGATGAAAATAAACTGTGCATGGTACATTTAATTTTTTTGACAGCCTTATTATGGTTATAACATCAATTGGGTATGGGTCGAATGAAACTAATATATCAGGGCTTGCCGCATTATAATTTAGTTTGTTAAAAATAACGTTTAATGTTCCTTTGAATACTTCAGAAAAAGTAAAGCTTTTTAAAAAGGATGGTGTATAAAATATAGAAATATTAACACCGTTCTTTTTCCACTCTCTAATTAAAAAATTTGCTGCAACTT
>JBMFVR010000165.1:0-2771 GCA_049965895.1 Nitrososphaeria archaeon
CTAGTAAACGGCGTTAAGATGGAAAGTTACAGGGCATATGTGTTTTCAGAGGATGGAGAAGGAATTGAAGAGATGGCAGGCGAAGCCGGGGCCAGGTTCCTGCTGCTTGCAGGCAAGACAATCAATGAAAAGGTCGCATGGTATGGGCCAATAGTCATGAATACGCAGGAACAACTGGAACAGGCGTTTCTAGAATTAAATAACAGCACATTCATCAAGCACCGGGAACCTGAATTCCTTTAAATAATATCTAATGGTTTTGGTCAAAGTAATAAATTATATATTGGCGCAATCAAAAATATTTGTATGAAAACTATTATAGAAAATATTGGGAAAGTCGTGAGCGGAGATTGGAACAAGGGCGTTCTGAAAGCTGATACAGTTTTAATAGAGGATGGAAAGTTCAAGAAGATTGGGTATGGTGATGATATTGGAACAAAGGATGTTGATGTTAAAATTGATGCTAACGGTATGGTTTTAACGCCTGGATTTATCGACCCTCATACCCATATATCAATAGGCGATTTTGCACCCATGCAGAGGATGGTGGGCATCCTCGAAGAAGCGTTGTTAAACGGAATAACTACCGTTATAGATGAGTTCAACCAGTTTGAGGGGCTGCCCCTATTTTATCCGCCAGACCCTGTTGGAGTAAAATCAACGATCATAGCCGCATACAAATCATGGAAGAACTTCAGGCCTGCGGGGGCACAGAAGGTACATGCCGGCAGTATAACGCTTGTGAAGGGCCTTACGGAAGCTGATTTTAAGGAGCTTGCAGATATAGGAATATGGAGGGTTGCTCAGATCGGCGGAAGCACCGATTTAAATGCTGAGGAAGTATTGCAGCAGGTATCATATGCAAGAAAGTATGGAATGTTTGTGCCAACTAATTTTGGGTCTGGTGTGCTAAAGGACGCACTGTACATAGACGCTGATTTTGTAAAGAAATTACAGCCGGATAAGCTGGCGCACACAAATGGTGGAAGCACTGCGGCACCGTGGGAGATGACACGGGAGGTTATAGATGTAGCACCAAAGGCAGCTGTGGAGCTTGTACCATATGGTAACGTGAAGATGGGCCTGAGGGTGATAGAGCACCTGAGAAATAAGAACGAGCTGGGTAGATTGATGCTGGGCAGCGATACGCCAACTGGGCAGGGTTATTTTCCGGTAGGAGTACAGCAGGCGGTAAAACTGTACAGCAGTCTGGGTAACATACCTGCCGAAAAGGCAATTGCGATGGCCACCGGAAACACATATGATTTATATAAAAAGTGGATCAACACGGGAAAGATACAGGAGGGGCTTGAGGCTGACTGCGTAATCATAGATCGTCCTCCGGGAAGTGTGGGCACTGATGCTCTGGGGGCAATTGAGAACGGCGACATGGTTGGAACTGCCATGGTAATGGTTGACGGAAAGGTAGTAGGGCTGAGGGGCAGAGATGCTAGACCAACTACAAAGTACATAAAGCTAAATGGAAAGGAACTTGGAGTTAAGGACCCAAATGAAGCACTGTTTGATCCACCAAGGTTCTACTGGAAAAGTACAGGAGAAACGTACCTGATTTAACCATGAAATTGGGCGTACTCATAGGTGAAGAGAGAAATTTAAGTGAAGCGCTTGACATCGTTAAGATAGCAGAAACACGCGGCTACGACTCAGTGTGGTTCGGAGAGCATGTGGGGGTTAGGGATGCCCTTGTTTTAATGGGTATGGCATCAGTAATAACTAGCAGGATAAAGATAGGCAGCTGCGCAATAAATGCCTATACAAGAAATGTCGGAACTGTGGTGGCTGCTGTCAATACAATTAGCTGGGCAGCACCAGGCAGGGTAATGCTGGGCATAGCAAACGGGGAAGAGGTTTTAAGCAATTTTGGAATCAGGCAAGAGCTTCCATTGAGAAAGATGAAGGAATTTATTACAGCTTTAAGGCTTCTGCTGACTGGGGAACAGATTCACTTTGTTGGATCGCACGTAAACCTGCACAATGCAAGGGCAGAAAGGCAACTTGATATTCCCCTTTTTATCGCTGCCACTGGAATGAAGATGCTTTCACTAGGTGCTAAGTTGGCTGATGGCGTTATATTAAATTTCCTGACTAACATGAACTATCTTGAAAAGGCTCACAGCATATTGGGAAACAAGCAAACTTTTCAGTTAATTGCTGTTTCTATTAACAGGGATGGTGGAGATAGGGATGCACGATGGCTTATAAGCAAGTTCCTATTTTTGGCACCTGATTTCTTCAAATCAATTGGCATAGGTGAGGATACTGTAGAAAAGGTCAGGTCAATCATTAAAGCGTGGCCGCCAAAAAGGGAAGAGCTTGAGCTCGCTGAAAGGGAAATACCTGATAAAGTTATGAATCAGCTTGTCGCTTAGGGCAGTGTTGAAGAGGCCATTAAATATATTACAGTAGAGTCGCAGGTAACAATGTTTCATCGTGTTCTAAGGTTCAGCAAAAAGGCATCAGGGTTAACAAGCTTAACCAGTAATACTTTTTCTGCCATCAGGGACTTTTCTTTGTGCCAAATTTTGGGCATGAGCTATGGTTCAAGCTAAAGAATATCTAAAAATCCAGCAAATCCCTTATTCCGGAGGCCCTGGTCCGCTCGCTGTTCCCTTTATCAGACTCTCCATCGTTTTCCTGAAAACGTAAGCTGTTATTGTATTTTATCGTCTCAGCTCTTGCTATTATCCATAAGTTGTACAGAATGTAAACAACCATAAAGTATATGACCCTTAAAGTGAAGTTCCTGCTCG
>JBMFVR010000166.1:0-2746 GCA_049965895.1 Nitrososphaeria archaeon
CTTCCTTTCTGGAGAAGCAATCATGTGCACGTCATACTTTTCAGATAAAATCATTGATAACGCTTTGCCTGTTGTGCTCGTCTCTATAACCACAGTTGACCCTTCCGGCACTTTCTTCATAAATTCCTCAATCCCTTCCCTTGTAGTCTGGAACTCAAATGTTTCAGGTTCACTGCTTCCGTTGAACGTTGCTACAACGCACTTTCTCTTGTGGGCATCAATTCCTACCTTCGTATTTCATTCACCTCCCGCTCACAAATCCAAGGAACGACATACTCCCGGACGCGCGTAACGCGCAAGAAGTCTGGTCGTACCAGAGGTTCGGCCAAGCTGATTAAAGCGCTCGAAGCGCAAGCACTTTTATGGCTGCTTGGATTCATGAGCATTAGTAATAGGTAATGCATCAGTATAAGATTTTCACGACAGCTGATAGCAATAATTATATTGTAATGGCTTTGTAAATTATAAAAAGAACTAATATTCCCTAAAAGATTATGAAGTTAAGGTTTAAAATAAAAAATTGACTTATTTTTATTCGTTTTCTGCTGCAGAACCTAGTATTTTATCGATTTCACTTTTTATTGTTTCGGTGGGAAGCGAGGAGTATATTGCCCATAAGAAAAATATTGACCCAAGGATGATCTCGGTTATCCAGTCATATGGGAAGGGTAGAATGTTGGTTTGGTATGAACCAAGGTATAGTATGGGCAGAAAAGTTAGCAAGTATATTATCATCCAGATGCCTGAATTTATGTCAGATCTTTTTTTATTGTTGTAAGTCGGGTAGATCAGTGCACCAACAAGTATCAGTATTATCAGCATGTAACCACCGTATGGGTCCTCTGAAGAAAAAAGACTTCCTGCACCCCAGTAAATCAGCAGGGTTGTTATAACAAAAGAAATCATTGTTATGGCAAAGTAGGCTGGTATCTTGAACGGCCTCTGGTATTCTGGCAACTTTCTTCTCAGAATCGCAGTTACTAATGGGCCCGTTGAATAGGCAAAAACCAGAGTGGATGTACCTATTGAAGTCAGCGCAATCCAAAAGCCACCCACTGAGGTTACAAACACGCCAGCAACCCCCATGATCAGCAGTATTATGGTGACGGCCAGCGTTGCTAGCAGCCCAAAGACAGGTATTCTATACTTTTCACTGAGTTTTTCAAAATGTCTGCTCAAGTAACCTTCCTTGGACATGCCAAAGAGTATTCTGGGTGTGGAAGCTAGGTACATTGAGGCAACGCCTGCAGTAGACATAAAACCGGCAACTCCCACAAGCCATGCCATATAAGAAATCTTCAGGCCATAGGCAAGGTCAAACAAAGGAAAACTTGCCATGGGCAGGCTTGTAGTAAGACCGGCCCAGTCTCCCGGCATCACCCCGAGCGTTCCTGCAGCTGAACTATTCCATACCATTCCTAATACCAGAACCACTTGAAAAAGGGTGAAAAGGATCCCTGTAATGACAACGGTAAGTATAAGCACCCTCCAAAGGTCTTTTGCTGGTTTCTTGGCTTCGCCTGCAACATCTATTGCCTGCCTGAATCCTAAGTACGAAAATATGACGCCAGTGGAAGGCAGTGCTGTAAATATTGGTGTATAACCGTACGGCGCAAAAGACGGCGTTGTCAAGTTTGGTGCAAGGTTCATACTCAGTGCGGCATAAATTGCTATTATTATGAAAAGAGGCATTATAATGAATCTTGTATAGTTTACTACGATGTTGACTCGAGCTGTATTCCTTATCCCCCTGTAGCTAAGGGTAAAGAAGAGCAACACCAGGAGGAATGATGCTACAGCGCCTAGGGGCGTAGGCAATCCAGATGCGTTAACAAACACAACACTTATGTTTACCTTGCTTAGCAGCATCTGAATTATGCTAACTGTTGCTATTGATTCTACCGCAGGCAGCATTATGGCCTCGACAACGGAAGCCCAGCCGCTTATAGAGTTGGCAAGAGCACCATTAGTGTATTTCATGTACCTGGCTACAGCGCCTGATGCTGGGAAGAGGCTACTTATTTCACCCCAGCTTATGGCCAGCAAAAATATAAAAATGGCTCCCAGTATCCAAGAAATAATTGAGGCAGGACCCGCAACTTTAGCAGTATAATATCCTCCAAAAATCCATCCAGAACCAATCACCCCGGTAATTGATGCAAACAAAAGGTCGGAAAACCCGAGTTCCTTTTTTAATTTTATCATCAATTATTATATAATAAATTTGTTATAAAAATATTTTTTTGGTTGTTTTAGCGGTGCCGTTATCCATGTGAGCCATATTTAAATCTGTCTGTTTATCACCTCCATATATTGAGGGTGTGCCAGTTATCCATTCGAGGACTACGCCTCACTATCACGCCCCTCCGGTAACTTGTTAAAGGAGGATGCCACAGCTAACTTGACGAGGACATGCGCCTCAAACGCGACCAAGTGGAGCCCTCCTTTAACTGTAAGGTTTTTTATTCTTTAAAACAGAGTATATTATCCTTAACATCTTTGCTGTTGCTGCAGTTATTGCTTTCTGGCTTCCCTTCTTAGCTTTCAGCTTGTTATAGAATTTAGATACTTTTCCTTCAGGCTCATTCCTTATGTTTGCCCAGGTAACCTGAGTCAGGATCCACCTCAGGTATTTGCTTCCCTGCTTCGTAATAGGGCCATAGTACGTTTTTCCTCCTGATGAGCGTGTAGACGGAGCAAGCCCTGCGTAAGATACCAAGTGGCTTGAGTCAGGAAATCTGCTTAT
>JBMFVR010000167.1:0-2716 GCA_049965895.1 Nitrososphaeria archaeon
CTATTGCTGCTGATTCATTTATCCCAGGAACGTCCATATATGTAAGTACAGTCCTTACCCCTGGATAAGATGTAGCCTTTGAAACTTTTATTGACCTTATCCATGCATGCGGGTATCTGGACAAAACCAGCTTTGCATACAGCGTATTTTTGGGAATAAGGTCATTAGTGTAAACTGGGCTACCTAGAACCTTTTCCAAGTCATCGATCCTCTTAAGGCTTTGACCTATATAGATGAGTTCCCCTCTTTCTGCCCTCTTCTGAAGATCTGATATGTAATCTTCTGCTGAAAGTGACATTTTTACTCATCACCCCCCAAATCATATATTGCATCTATTATGTCATAATATCCAGTGCATCTGCAAAGAGTTCCGCTTATTGCTTCCTTTACTTCCTCCTTGTTTGGCTTTTTTACATTTTTGAGTAAATTGTAGCCCATAATTTCCATGGCCGGCGTGCAGTATCCGCATTGGGCTGCATGGTGATCTCTAAAACTACTCTCAATTCTTTTCATTAATGGATCATCGTTTAAGCCCTCCAGAGTCACTATTTCCCTTCCCCTTGCCTGAAAAGCGGGCGTAATACATGAAAGCACCGGCTTGCCGTCCATAAGCACCGTGCATAAACCGCAATCTCCTGTTCCACAACCTTCCTTTGGTGATTTAAAGCCAAATTGATCTCTTAGGACATCAAGAAGCCGGTCTTCGGCATCAATTAACACCTCTCTCTCTATGCCGTTTACCTTCATCTTTATCAGCATGTCACTCATTCTGAACACCGCCTAATAACCTTCTCACAAGTTTTTCAAACATGGCCTGGGCCAGATGAACCCTGTAATCTGCAGATGCCCTAAAATCAGAGGTGAGTTTAAGCTCGCCTCCCAGCTCATCCCTTGCTTGATTAATTGCGTCATTATCGTTTATTTCCTTTCCCTTCAAGAATTCCTCGGTTGCCCTTGCCCTCTCAGGAATCTTGCCTGAAACCCTGTTTAGAGCTACCCTAACATCGCTAAATTTTTTGTCCTTAATGCTCATGAGCACTGCCATGTTCACCAAGTTTATTATCATTATGTTTCTTCTGCCTACCTTTTCAAATCCAGATAAATAATCGTCATTGGGACGGTTGAATTGAATTTCAGTTAATATTTCATCTTTCCTTCTAGCAACCATTCTTTTTCCTGTAATAAAATTCTCCAGTTTTACATTCCTCTTTCCGTTGACGCTCTGAAGCACAACGCTTGCATCAAGGATTAAAAGGAGAGGAATAAAATCTTCAGAACTTGATGCTGCACATATGTTTCCACCAATAGTTGCTCTATTTCTAATCTGAGGACCACCAAACTTGCTTGCGATCTCGTAAAATGCATTTAAGCTTCCTCGGAAAGCATCACTGCTGGCAATCTGCGAAACTGTGGTCATAGCCCCTATCTTTATTATGCCACCTTCAACATTTATGTATGAAAGCTCACCATCGATGGCTGAAAGATCAAGAAGCTTATCAACCTTTAACCCTTCTTCCCTTATTCTTGGAATCATATCGGTTCCGTTAGCAATGATAACTGCATCCTGATTTAACGAAATTTCTTTTAATGCACTTCTCAGAGAATCAGGCATAATTACTTGCAAAGCTTCCACCCCCAACTGGCGGTATTAAAAGTACAACATCTCCATCATTCAATGGCATGCTAGGGTAATCTCTATAGTTTATATGTTTATCGTTGACATAGATCAAAAAGTGCTCTCTTGGTTCACCTTTTTGATCATATATGGCGCTGTAAAACTGCTCACCAAACTCTTCCGAAAGAGATTCTATAAGTTCCCGAAGATTTGACGCTCTCCTTTCAATTTCGCTTTTTCCCGCTATGTTCATCAATTCAAAGAACAACCTCACTTTAACCATTGAGAATCACCATTTTTTCTCTCAAATTGCACCGTGAGTTTCCCTTCGCTATCAAAATTAAGCACCACTGGAGTTTTTACAGTGATTCCATATTTGTCAAATATCAGCTTTCTTCCACCGTACATGTCCTTACTCATTGAGCACGCCACAGCAGCCACATCTACATGATGCTGCAGGAAATAGTCGATCAATGAATCAATGGTGCCACCGGTTGATATTGCGTCATCAATTAAAATTATCCTTTCACCTGGGTTCACTCCATAGATATAATATGAACCGGCTTCATAACCTGAAGCGTATTCAACTTTACCTTCAGGGTCCTTTCCGAGATCCCTTTTCCTTACTATTGCAAGGGGTTTACCCTTCCTTTCGGCAACCAAAGTGGCTATCGGTATCCCAAATGATTCTGGAACAACGACCTTGTCTATATCAGCCGGTGTAATTTCATCAATCATGTTGGCAATCCACGCCATGACCTGAGGAGATGGTGGCGGATAGTTTTCAGTTACCGGATTCAATATGTACCTGTATTCATTCCTAGTACCATCTCTTACCCACTTTTTTGTTATAATGGGTGATTTCATATAATAATCCCTTATTTCACTGATAATTTCATCATACCTTTCTGATCCTGATACCCTTCTGTAAAAGCATGACCTGTTTCCGGTGTGGCACGCAGGTCCCTTACTTTCAACAAGGTATATTATGCTGTCTTCATCGCAATCTATCAGCACCTCCCTGACCTTCTGCACATTACCGGAAGTTTCACCCTTTAACCAAAGTTTCCTTCTGGACCTGCTCCAAAAGTGTGCTAGCCC
>JBMFVR010000168.1:0-2697 GCA_049965895.1 Nitrososphaeria archaeon
TACCATCTATTTCATCCAGAAAAACCAGAACCCTTTGCCCATAAAGGTTAACGCTGCTTATATTTGAAAGCATGGATTCAAGTTTTTCCCTAGTTCTAAGGTCGCTGGCGTTCAATTCAAATACATAAAAGCCGAAATCGTTTGCCATTGCCCTTACAAGTGTAGTTTTTCCTGTACCTGGAGGCCCTATAATTAAAAGCGGCCTTTTTCCTCTTTTCCACTCCTTTATCCATGATATTATTTTCTTTCTGGCTGACTCATTGCCAATCATTCCATAAATTGAAATTGGTCTGTACTTTTCTGCCCACATCCTAAATCAACCCCTGAACAATGTAAACTATCAGAGCCGCAAGCATGAGGAATAAAATGTGGACCTTTACTTTATAAGCATTGAGACCATTATTATTCTTAATTATACTGCGCATTTCAACAATAAATAACAGGTCAACAACTGTTATGCATGCACCATAGGGAAACCACCATTTAATATTCAGAAACAGTGGAATATACGACGTAATTATTGCTAAGGTTATAAAAAATGATGATACTACTGCAGCTGCGTGACTTCCCATTGAAACAGCCACCGTTCTTACGCCCATCTTTGAATCACCCTCAATGTCAGATATCCCCTTTATTATTTCCCTGCCAATTCCTGCAAAGAATGCAGTTAAGGCAAGGCTGATTACAAGCGAATTAAGCTCTGGCTTTATAAGAGATCCAAATACAAAAGGAATACTCATTGAAGTTGCAACACTGGCGTTTCCTATTAGCCCGAAGCGCTTTAATTTCCAGCTGTAAAGAAACGATAAAAGAGCGAAAAGTGATGCTATAACAAGTTCTACTATACCTAGTGTGAACGATGCTACAATTCCAGTTGCAAGCATTGTAAGTGCCAAGCTTTTTGCTGACCTTAGAGATACTCTGCCTGAAGATAATGGCCTTTCCGGTCTGTTTATTTGGTCAATTTTTAGATCCATAATATCGTTTATCACCATGGCATAACCTGTTATAAAAAAACCAGTTATAAATCCCAAGGTAAGTTCATATGGGGAAAAGTACCTCACAAGTATTGCACCAATTATTACGCCTATTCCGCTCATAACGGAATTATATGGCCTGAGAAGCCTTATCCAATCATTCAATTTTGCTACCGGAAGTAATGAGGAAGCTCTTATAATAAATTATTTCTCCCCTTCTGTCAACAACTGCAACTATTGAATCCCTCTCCTGAGCCACTGATGATACTATATAATTTTTTAATCTGTCTACCTTTATACCATCTCCCTCATTCAAGATCAAGATACGATATTTTGCAGGAGAATCACTGAAAGTTCCCTTTTCAAACAGCCTGAAGCTGTAAAGGGGCTCGACCCCCTCCTTTACAATATATCCCCTATCCCTTAAATCCTTGTAGACCAGATATTTTGAAAATCCCTGACGCTGACTACTAACCATTTTAAACAATGCATCAAAATCAATTACAGAATTCCCATCATTAATTGTAACCATTTTCTTCTCTAAAAGATACAATGCCTCATAAGGTTCAAGAATAATTGCCTTTTTTAGTTGTTCCCCATAACCCTTATCAAAAAGTTCTTCGGGCGTTGTGTCTATTGCTTTACCCTCTAACATTTTTTCGTTAACCCTTATCTGAATTTTCATAATTTATGGAAGTTTAAAACAGGTGCAACATAAAATCGTTTCTCTACCATTATCTGATTTGATATTCAGACTTGGTCATAAATTATGTTATTTTTATATATACCAAAATCCCATATAAGATTATATTACGATTTCATAAAAAAAATAATCAATACTTATTTCTTAACTACCAGAACAGGAACTTTGCTCTCATGAACCAACTTAGCTGAAACACTACCCAAAAGAAGGCTCTTGAATGTTGAAAGCCCTCTACTCCCTACTATTATCAGGTCAGCTCCATTCTTATATGAGTACTCCATTATCGCATCGGCTGGTGAACCCTCCAAAAGAACACCCTTTACATTGTAACCTTCACCCTTTAGTTTTTTTACCTCTTCCTCTAGGCTTTCCTCGTCCTTTGTCCTTATACTGTCATATATTGTCTGAGGAATATCAACGCCGTATGAATAAAGTGATGTAAAGTCTATCACCATAACAATGTTAATTTCTGAAGCTTTAGCTTCGTCTATTTTTCTGAGAAAGTTTATGGCGGCCCGTGAGTGATCAGAACCATCATATCCGACCACTATTTTTCCAATCATCAAATGATAATGTAAATTTCTTTAAATATAAACTTTAATATGCCCAATTTTTTTCTAAGTTAGATTATACTTTTAAACCACTTATAATATTTTAAACTATGAAAATAACAGATCTTATTGCAAATGAGGTAAAGGATTACCATAACTTTGTTGCCAGTATAGCAAGAATGAGAAATTCAATTAAAAGGGGTAAAATAAAAGCGTCATCAAAAAAGTACTACATTATAGGTGACATTCATGGTGACATAAAAACGCTGTCAAAAATTTATAAAAAGATAGGGGAAATAGGGAAAGATGAAACTCTTGTATTCTTGGGCGATTACGGAGATAGGGGTGAATTTCAGATTGAAACGTGGAAAACCGTAGCTGAAACAAAGCTTATCCTTGGGGAAAACGCAATTACACTCAGGGGCAACCACGAGGTGCTTCCTGATGCAGTACCATATCCCCATGA
>JBMFVR010000169.1:0-2667 GCA_049965895.1 Nitrososphaeria archaeon
CCAGCTTAAACCATGCCCATTTTTCAGAAAATTGCTGATATAATGACTGTTTACCGGCAGTATAAACAAATAAACCCATTTTCCAGCGCCAATCATCAATCAAGCCTTGCCATGTTTAGCTAATTATTGGATGGTTTCAGGAAAAGAAATAAGTTTTTATATTAGTTAACATATATTTCATAAACGATGTCATCAGATAAATCATCGTATATACCAAAACGGAGTACGTATACAGTGCTTTCCGCGATGGGGTACTTCTTAGATGGATACGATCTGAGCGTCATTTCAGTTTTTACATTTACCCTGGTACTCTTCAAATTTTTTAAATACAACACATTTCTCCTCAGCTTTGTAAGTGGATCCGCACTGCTGGGCGCAATGGTAGGAGCCGTCTTATTTGGCCATTATGCAGACAGACTTGGCAGAAGGTACCTCTACATTTTTGACCTTCTTTTCTTTGTTGTCTTCGCAGTACTGAGTGCCATAGCAACAAACATGTTGCAAATGATATTTTTCAGGTTCTTTGTTGGCTGGGGAGTCGGGGCTGATTACGCATTAAGCCCTGTCTATGCGTCTGAAATGTATCCAACAAAAGCAAGGGGCAAGGGCTACGGATGGGTATGGGCTTTCTGGAGCATAGGGGCATTAGCATCTTTCCTGATAGGATACGCTATATACCTATATTACCCTCTGCTTGCATGGAGATGGGCCCTTGGGCTGGGCGCTATTCCAGCATTGATAACAATATTCCTGAGGTTCAGGATGCCTGAATCTTCGCGCTGGAAAGTCATTGAAAAGGGAAGTGAAGCTGTCGATGAAGCCAAAAAACTTTCAGTGCAAACTGGGCTGACTGAAAATGAAATACAGGCCCTGCTAGATGAAAGGAAAAAGCAGGAAAAGGTGGCAGCCGGCTCACTTGCCGCATTGTTTAAGGGGGAATATGGTAAAAGGACGGCGGTGGTATGGGGGCAGTGGATACTGTACGATATCGGGGCATATGGATTTGGCCTTTACTCTCCATTAATTGTTAGCCTGCTGGGCGTCAAGGGTGCCCTGAGCCTGCTGCTTTCAGCCGTCTGGTATGTGTTTGGATTTCTAGGGGCATATGGAGCAGCTCAGCTAAATGATGTCTTGGGAAGGAGGACATTGCAGCTCATTGGATTCTCGGGCATGATGGTTGCAATGCTGTTCCTGATTTTCACCGCGCTGGATAAGTTTCTCTTACCCTTGGGCGTGCTGGGATTTATAATGTGGTACGGTCTTGGCAACCTGGGTCCAGGTAACACAATGGGGTTGTATGCCATAGAGCTTTTCCCCACCAAGCTGCGTTCATCATCAATGGGTTTAGCAACTGCGATAACTAGGTTTGTTTCGTTTGTGTCTGCCTTTGAATTTCCCTACCTAACATTAATGTTTGGCAAGCTGGGGTTCTTTGAGGTGCTATTTGTGGTAATGCTAATGGCCACAGTGTTTACTGTATTCTTCACTCCAGAGACAAAGGGGCTAACGCTGGAGCAGATAGCAAGTTACAAGTACAGGATAATTCACGGAAAGCCTAAACTGGTGCCTCCTGAACAGCAATGATAAATTATTTTTTTAATCAAAAAAAGAAAAATGAAAGTGAACTATCACCGGATTTTGTAGCTAAGGCAATGCTGGCCCAGCTCATAAAGTATTTATACATAGACAGGAACTTTGACGTAGCTAATCCTAGGTTGAGTGAAAAAAAGATTTCTTGGGTTGACACTGCGCTTGAGAGCATAAATGAATTTGATGAAAAGCTGAAAATGTATGCCGGCAGGGGCGTAACCATAAATCTTGTAAATTCTGAGCCCACGGTTCTGAAGTGCACTATTAATAAAGATCTAGAAGTTACGTTAGTTAATTACCTTAAATGGTTATTGGCCATGCCGCCAAAACGCAGTCTGCTGGGAACAAACTACATCAGGCTTGGGGATATGGATGTGCCAAGGCAATCATCAATATTGGAATCACTAATAAATGACAGGTTTTATACAATGAAGTTAAGGTTCGATGAACTGGACGCCTACGTAAAGAGCAGGCCAGCCTATCTGATTGTTTTAAGCAGAATCGCCGCAAGGGGGAACAACCTGCTGGATAAAAAGGTAAATATAATGGAGGAAAATCTGATCAAAAACGCTAAAACAACAGCGCAGGAAATCGAAAGACGTGAAAAGGAAATTTCACGGTACATAAGCCTTGGGCTCATTTTTTAACCCTAACTCCTCAATTCTTAGGTAATATGTCAATCTCCAATTTCTGAACGAGCTGTTCCACCTTCTTTGGCATTTCACTGAGCGCTGTGCTGCCATCTGAATATTTTACCATAAATACCCTTGAAAGCTCAAACAGCAGCTCATTGACAGATACGTCCCCTACAAGACCTTTCTTCCTCAACAGGTTCAATGCAGCATAGTAAAGGTAAAGGGAAACAAACGATATGAAAAAGTATCCCCTCAATGCGTAATCGTCTGAAAGGTATGACTTGTCATCCTCGAGCTCATCCTTCATAGCGTCAAAAGCCTGCTCAACGTCTTCCCTCTGCTTGTACAGCAGGTAAACTTTTTCCCCATCTACATTCATGGATGAAAGGACCGGTATCTTTCCAAGAACGTTCTCATCAATTTTAACTTCTATCCCATTTAC
>JBMFVR010000170.1:0-2659 GCA_049965895.1 Nitrososphaeria archaeon
TCATGCTGAACGACAGGGAAAGCGGGCTTAAATGGGATACAGTTGTGAAGCTGTCAAAAAGCAGTCAGAAATAAGGAACCTAGTATATAAAAATGGCTAAAAACTTGGGTAACATAATGATGATATTGGAAAGGCTAACTCGACAGCAGGCTCAATAGGGGGAGATTTAGTTGCACTTGAGATAGCGGCTATTACGCCTTAAAAAGTGAGGTCTTTGGTAAAAAGCTCATAAAGCGCGAGGTCATCAGTTTTTAAAATAAATAAAACTCCGACGTCTTTGACACAGGCTTCGCCATATGTCTATCTTGACAGCAGGGCAGCTGATATGTTTTATAAAAATGTGGTCCAGCTTTTATGTGTAAGAAATCTTGTATTTATGCCAAAGATGAATTCCACAGAGGTTATGTGGAACGCTGTAAACAGTGCAATTAAGATTCTTGGCAGAATTTGCTATAATAACAATTTATCCGATTAAAAGGCTATTGAGGGATGCAAGGCCTGCCATGATCTAGACCGAGATAAACAAAATTATGAAGATTATAATGCATCATTAATATAGCAGGAAATAAATGACCATGAGCACTGGAAAAGCAGGATTGTTGAGCAGGGCGATTTGGGCTTTGGAGTGAAGGAAAAAGGCGTCCAAGTAAAACCGTTCAACTGAATCCCCATTTTACCACTTTATCAAGTTTGATCTCTATAAAAGGGGCATCACCCTCTTCCCACGGATTCTTTCTGACCCACTCAAACTTTTTAAAAAACATATCGTAGATCCTTTTCCATTCATTCCCTCTTTCAATAATTTTTGCAGTGCCCTGCAACAGCACACCCATCTGAGGATCAACGTCATCTATAACAACAGCCACTTGCGGGTTATTCAATATATTTTTGAACTTCCTAGTTCCATAATCAGTGCTTATGTAAATTTTATTGTTCTGATAAATGTAGGAAACCGGTACAACATGCGGTGTGCAGTCCATACTCGAAGTTGCTATCCTGCAAAGCTCATGATCATATAGAAATGCCTCAACTTTTTGCATTTATTTTTATTAATTTTTGAAAAGATTTAAACTCTACTAAGATTTTAATTCCTTAGGCTTGAACCCAAAATCATTTGACCAAGTAAAATTGGGAAGAGTTACAGAGATTCTTAAAATGCTTGTTTCAACACCAAGCATAAATCCGTTTGATGGTAATGGCGAAGGAGAAAGAGTTGTTGCGGGTAAAGTTGAAAAATTACTAAGAGAAGCAGGTTTTGATGTAAAAGAACAGGAAGTGATCAATGGTAGATATAATGTTATAGGAACTATTGGTGATTCTAAAAAATGCAGAAGGTTGCTTTTTAATGGGCACATGGATACTGTAGATGTAAGGGGCATGACGGAAGATCCATTTTCTGCTGCCGTTGATGAGCAGGGTTTCCTTCATGGACGGGGTTCTGTTGATATGAAAGGTGGTCTTGCCGCAATGCTGGCAGCTGCTGTGTCTCTTGCAGGCGTAAATGAATTAAATGGTGAGCTTACAGTAGCAGCCGTGGTTGATGAGGAATATCTGGGCAGAGGGACGCAGGAACTTGTAAAACTGTTTTCTGCGTCAGGAGGTGTTGTTGGTGAGCCAACGGCACTAAAAATAGGAATTGCCCACAAGGGTGTAGCCCGATACACCGTAAACATCAGAGGAAAGGCGGCGCACGGTTCTTCGCCTGAAAATGGTATTGATGCCATTGCTGAAACCTGTAAATTTATCAGCGAAATTTACAGAATCAGGTTCAAAAATGAGCATCAGCTACTTGGAAAGCCAGTAATACACACTTCAATGATAAATGGCGGTTCAGAATGGTCCACAATTCCTGGTAACTGCACTTTATGGGTGGAAAGGAGGACTATTCCAGGAGAAACCGATGCCGATATCATAAATGAGGCATTAGATATGGTTCAAAATGTAAAACGTAATGATGCTCACTTTAGTGCAGAAATAAAGTTATGGAAGCACTTTCCGCCAATGGAGGTGTCCAGAGAAGATAAAATAGTGAAGAACCTGTTAAGTTCTTTAGATGGATTTGCTGAACCAGAGATTACTGGACTTCCATATTGGACTGATGCTGCTACAATGAACATGGCTGGTATTCCAACGGTCGTTTTTGGCCCAGGAAACATTTCATTTGCGCATTCAGATTTAGAAAAGGTAAGCATAGATGAGGTTCATTTAGCTTCTCTGGTATACTATAATCTGGCCAAAAAATATCTTAATGGGGATTAATATTTTTTGTTAATAATAAGTAATATCTTGTTACTTGATATAGAACCGTTAGAAATAAGACCATAATGCCTTCCAATAAATTTATCAAAAAACGGCAATTAAATTCGGGTTAAATGTCTTATGACCTCTGATAAATTAGTAAGTAGATTTTTTAACGTATTTGTTTTCTAGATAATGCACGAGGTCAGAGGGATTATAGCTGAATCCAAACACCTTTTGAAGAAGATCCTTTGGGGCATATGTAGCACCATAAGAGTGCAGATTATCCTTTAGGTAGTTTTTTATTTTAGTTATACCCTTATCAGTAATCAGGTCTTGAATCTTACCTACATCGCCAGCCATCTTTCTTGCTAACATTGACGCCACTATATTGCCTAGTGTGTATGTTGGGAAATAACCG
>JBMFVR010000171.1:0-2657 GCA_049965895.1 Nitrososphaeria archaeon
AAATGAATATAGTGAATGTTAAGGAAATAACATCGGGAATAGACATATCCAAGAGCAAGCTAAATAGGCAGCTACCTATCGGTCTGTCACAGTGGGCTTTAGCCATTTCTGTGGAGGATGCCGGAATAGGCAATTAATGCAGTAAGCCGTTCAGGGGATTCAGCCAACAGCCTATCAAATGCGTGCTCAACTCCACTCATAAAATGTTTGCTGACCCAGCCTCCCATGGGTGAACCCACTGAAACATTATACTCGCATATTAGCCTGTGATTCTTTTCATCAATTCTTACAATTATGGTACCTAGCACTGGGCCGTTGGTGTTATTGAACTTAAGAACCTTCGTTCCATCATCCACAGTTATTATGCCTTTTTCCCATGTTGCCTCCAAAAATTGAGGGAAATGCGTACTTGATGGTTACATGGTAGCCCATTTCATCCTTCAATAAAACGTTGACTTCCCTGTGGCCGTGCCAGTACTTTGGAATTGACTGCACGTCGCGGAGCTTGCGCCAAAGCTCCTTCACATCAGCGTCGCCTATATCCCTCTCAACAGTGAAGCTAATTTTTGCCAACATTAATAATTTACTTACCTATTAAAAATACGTTTCCAAAGTTTTCCGGTCTGGGCTCGTGGAAGCATGATTAAATGATAAACATAGCTTGATATTTTAAAGGCTTAAGGTAAAACAGCCAGTTATTGCTTTTGTTCACTGCTCAGCGCAAGCACCATGTTAGTCAGCTTTCTCCTTGCGCTCTCAATTGTATGCAGGCTTGCCGGATCTGAAGCAAATCCACATCCAGGACTCACAATTAGCCTGTCTTCGTCAACCACCTTAATTGCAGCTTCATACCTCTTCCTTATAACCTCCACAGGCTCCACGTTCCTGCTCTTAACGCTCACCAGCCCCAGTGCAATGGTGGTGCCCTTTGGCCTCGGATAATCCCCGAAGTACTTTAGTTCATCATAATCTCTTATCCCATCGAACACCTCCAGCGGGCCTATTGTGCCTGCCTTTAGCTCATAGAGCTCCGGCAGGGCAAGGTCATAGTGGCCAAGGGTGTTAAACTGAGTATTCATTAGGTTTCCCCAGCATGAATGAACCTGCACGTTTTCCTGTGGAAGGGCTTCAAGCACTTCGTTAGTTAATCCTATGGCAAACTTCAACCTTTCCTTTCCCCTGTCCTCAAGGTACTGGCCATATATGTCGAACTGTAGAAGGTCGGGCGAATCGAACTGCACTGTGTCGGCCCCGGCATTAATGGCTGCCCTGGCTTCATTGATGAGTATCATCTTCATGTCAGACAGGTAATCGTCAAGCGTTGGGTAAGATTCCCTTACAACAATGGCTGATTTTCCAAGGAAATTATCATCCTTTGTTGGCATGGTTCTAGTATCAGGGTAGAAAAGGCTCATCCAGCTCAGGGAAGGCATGGTAACCTTGACCCTCTTCTTTGCTCCAAGCTTCTCCAGCACCGCCCTTGTACCCTCAACTTCCCTTGCGATTATGGGGCTATGCTCATCATATGTTATTTTGCTCTCAACTACTCCCAGCATCACAGTATCTCCGGCTGAAGCTGTTATTGGAAAGGCGTGCTGCCTGAACCCTGGCAATCCTGCAATGTCACCAAAAAATATGGACCTGCGGTATTCGCCATCAGTAACTTCGTCAAGCCCGGCTTCAACCTGCATCTTCACAACATTGATTACTGACTCATCCATGTTTGCCTCAGTAAGGTTTTCTGGCCTTGGCAGGCTTCCAACATGTGTAGTTTTAATTGCCATGGACTATCTATCTAACAGCAATATATTAAAGTGATTACCAGGAAACGGAATATATCATATGCACTTCATTTCCGCACTCACAAACCTGCGCGCTTCTGAGCTTCAGGTATGGCCCTTCCGATGTTGTCCTATAACCTTCACCTTCGAAGATGCTTCTGCCAGCTCCGAAAACGTACGGTGACACGGTTACTCTAATTTCATCAACTACGTGCGAGTCCATCAGTGACCAGTTGAGCTTCCCGCCACCCTCAACCATGACCCTCCTGTACCCCATGTCCCACAGCTGGCTTGCAGCATCGGTCATATTTACTGCGGGCCCTTTGCCCATAACTACCACCCTTACCCCCCTTGACTTTAACGTCTCAATTGACATCAACCGTGCAGCACCAGTTGTTATCACCACCGTTTTTTCCGGGCCTTCGGTGAACAGCCTTGAGTCAAGGGGTGACCTCAGCAAACCATCAACGACTATTCTGTCTGGGTTCCTGCCCTGAACGTATTTGAGTTTCAGTGAAGGATTGTCGACCATAACCGTTTCAGCACCAACCATTACAGCATCACTCTCGGCCCTCAGGCGGTGCAACCTGATCAGATCATATTCACAGCTCAATTTTGAATAGCCGGTGGAACTGGCTATCCTGCCGTCGACGGTCATGGTCGAGAATACAGTTATGCGGGGCCTCAAACAGCACCAGCCCTCGCAACTGCTTCAGCTCCCCCCCTCTTGACCACTGACCATACAGCGTCTCCTGACCTTTCAATCGCAAGCGTTTTTGAATTAAGAATCATGAATGCGGCCCTGTTCCCCTTTTTTATAGAAATGTCTCCTAAACCAAGCATCATTGCTGGATTTAAGGTTGCCATTTTTAGCAC
>JBMFVR010000172.1:0-2628 GCA_049965895.1 Nitrososphaeria archaeon
TCACAAATGCTCTATTGCCAGTTAAAAATCTGGTCACGGTAATGACATCTTCAAGTTCATCGGCATTTCCACCATTTTTTATAAATTGACCCAAGTAAACTTTCTGGCACTCTCTATCATGTATAGAAACACTTACAGCATAAGCTATCGCAAATATATATTTTTTATCAAGCGCCTTAGGTCTCAGAAGTTCGCCTTTTTCTCTCAGATGCTCCTTCAACAATGAAGTTGATACCATTGCAGTTAAGGATAGCCTTTCAGGCACAAATCCTGTTTCCTCCTTTAACTTCATCAATATAATTTCAGAATCTGTATCCCTGTTAAGAAGCTCCTTTTTTCCCATATCAATTATAGATGATGCAGCATCAAGCGTTGATGACATCAACGCCATTTTTGTTGCTGATATTGCATCAACTATCTCATCATTGCTCGCGCCGTATCTTTTAGCTAATTTAAAGTGTAACTTTGCTGATTCCTTTGGCCCATTGGCAAGTGCTACAGATATCGCTATAAGAGCTAGAATCTTTTTTGGAATGTTTTTTCTCCCTAAATATAATATGTTGTTTTCATTAAATTGTTCAATTGCTGCACCTTTGTTTAATTTATAAAGCTGAACAATGACTTCAGGCACTTCACCAAGTGTTGTCTCTGCAAACCTTTTAATCCTTTCATATTCGGCTTCCATCACCATTCTTTAATCACAATTAAATAAAAAAATTTGGCCAAATAATTTGAAAAAAACATGGAGTTTTAACAATTATTTTGAAGCGCATCCACAAAGAACTTGAAATATGATTATGGATTTTTCCTGACTACCAAGACTGGTATAGGTGACTTTGATATAACTTTCAGTGTAACGCTGCCTATAAAGAAGTCTTCAATATATTCGAAACCACGGTGTCCCATCATTATCATATCAAATTTTCCGGTATTAGATTGCTTGAGTATTATTTTTGCCGGGTCTCCTACAGCTATTTCATAGCTTACCTTATAAGATTCAGATGATATTATCGATTTTACGAGGTCTTCCATTTTACCTTCTGCAATCCGCTTCCCGCTTTCCACTACATCCTCCGTAACGAACTCACTCACTTCAGACAGGCTAAGGGGGACTATGTACAGAAGCTCTATGCTACTAACGTTGTTTAGATTGCTGAGTCCCTCACTTATCCACTTTTCTGTGCCTCTGGAAAAATCTACTGGAACCAAGATATTCAAAGCGGTCTTATTCATACTTATTCACCTCCATTTGTTTTATTTCAACACTTTCTGCAGTTACTTCCTTTTCTTCAAGAATTTCGATTTCCCTCCTGGCACCATAATAGCTTATTATTTTCTCTCTGAGCTTCAGGAACAGTATTATGAAAACTACTTGAAAAGCTGGTAGAAGTGAAGGTGCCATGGATGCCAGAAATGCAGCCTGGGGACCTAGAGACGCAAGTGCCATGGTGCTAATCGCAATAGCTGTAGCTTCATTTTTCGGAATGCCAGTAAGTATTGAAACCATAGATGAACTGTATGATGTCTCATTTTTCCTGTTTAGTTTGACATACTTAAATAGTACAGTAAAGATAGTGAGTGAAACAGATCCAAAAACCATGGCAGAATAAAATACACCAAGTACATCAGTAATGTGGGTAATAAGCACGCCCGAATGAGCAAAGAAAATTATGAAAATTATTATCAACATGCCAAGCATTGTAAGGGATGGGAAAAGTGGACTTACACTCTTGAATTTTTTCTGCCCCATTTTTCTGACCATTGCTTCATGTGTAGGTATAGCAAGGACCAGCGGCACAACCAGTACTTCAATTATGGTCATAACTAATCCCATTTCAACACCAGAAATCGCTGCACTAGAAAGTACAAATCCTCTGATCTCATTTGTAAGAACGCTATGAATATACAGTGATGTTTCAACCGGAATCATTACAAGCGACAGAATAAATGAAAGTGCGACCATTGCTGTTGCTGAGCTTATATCTGCTCTCATCAACCCCACATATCCAATACTCATAGATGAACAAGGAACAAGCCATGCTATAAATAGCCCAAGCTTTACATAGGGACTTCCAACAAATAGATCCCCCAGAAGCAGCGCCATCAGGGGCCCATAGACAAAGTTAAGAATTATTACTGTGATGACAACTTTCAAGTTTCTGAATGCATTCCCCAACGCTTTAATATTAAGCATCAGCATCATTGGAAAGATCATTATGTATATTGATGCCATTTCAAGCATTTGAAGCAAATTTATGTGATTATGCACCCATGTCATATCATAATACCCCGCTATTAATCCTATAACTATCATCAACCCCACATAAAGGCCGAGCCATTTGTCAAGATTTGACCTTAATCTTTCTAATTTGGTAGCATTTTGCATGCGCATTGACATATTTTAATACTAATAGAAATTTCTGGCAAAAATTTGGAAATTTTTAAATATACTGTAAAAAATTTGTGATTAAAATATAATAATTGTAATTAAATTTAAATTTTATGCAGCAAATAGCTTTAACCAAAAAATATGTTGAAACAAATTTAATTCTCTCTTATCTGGAAATTATTACATGCCCTTAGATACTTAAAAAATAAAAATTATTTGAGCGATTTTTGGATAAGCAT
>JBMFVR010000173.1:0-2622 GCA_049965895.1 Nitrososphaeria archaeon
CTTTCATTTGAAGATTTAAATTATGACCTGCCTGAAGGGGTAGCATACATAGTTGGCCCAAACGGTTCTGGTAAAACAAACCTGTTCCGGCTTATTAATTATGTATTGGTGGCTTTAAATCCGCATAAAAGGGTTGATAGTTTAATAAACAAGTTAAAGTAAAGGTGAAATAAAAGTGACAAAAATAATAGATAACAGAAAAGAAAAGCTTGGCAATGCGCTAGTTAATGAATTTAAAAACATTGAAGAAATTGCCATCGCTTCTGCGTACTTTAACGTTCACGGCTACGGCGAGATAAAGGATGGATTGAGCGACAAGCCGATGCGCCTGCTGTTGGGGAGAGAGCCAACTGAAAGCATCAAGTGGGAGGATGAGGTAATCAAGGAGCTGGAGGAGGAAGAGGATGACCAGCAGTATTTTAACCTGCTTAAGGATGCGATAAGGTATTTTGAAAGTGAGAAAAGGCAGGTCCGCACCATAACAGGTCCCTTTTTTCACGGCAAGGCATACATCGGCGTCAGCCCCGGCTTAACAGAAATAAGGAATGGTGTGGGCGTTGTGGGTTCAAGCAACTTTACCAAGGGAGGGCTGGTAACGAACAATGAGCTCAACATGGTGAATACGGACCGGGAGGTTGTGCAGGAGCTTGCAGAATGGTTCAGTGGCATGTGGGGCAATGCGCAGGATTTTAAGGCAGATTTTCTCTCATTTCTCAAGAACTATATCACTACGAGAAGCCCGTATGAGGTGATCGCGAAGGCCCTTTACGAAACTTACAAGTCAAGCCTTGATGCTTCAATCGAGGCGCAAAAGGTCCTGAGCACGCTTTACCCGCACCAAGTGCTGTCGGTCAGGGGTGCGCTCCAAATTTTGGAAAAGTATGGAGGCGTAATCATTGCCGATGCAACCGGATTGGGTAAGACAAGGGTTGCTCTGGGGCTTGCATTAGATGCCATCAGGCAGGGGAAGAAGGTGCTGCTTATAGCACCCAAGAGCGTGCTGGACACGACGTGGAGGGATGAAATGAAAAAAACGGCCATACATATTGAAAGCGTTTCCAGCGAGAAGCTTTCCCAGGACCCCGATTCTGCCCTCAAGCAGTTTGATGGAATGAACTTTATTATAGTTGATGAGGCGCATTATTTTAGAACGCCTTCAACCAACAGATATTCAGCGTTGCGCCGCTTTATCCTGGAAAACAAGGCCCAGGTTGTCCTTGCCACTGCTACGCCCGTAAACAACAGCCTGATGGACCTCTACTTTCTCCTTTCTCTGTATCTTGATGAAAACAGCATATACGACATCTCCAACGACACTCTAAAGGGATACTTTACATCAAAGCAGAAGAAATGGCTGGGGGGTGAACCCATAGATATGGAGGAGGTGCTCCAGCGCTTTATGGTGAGGCACTCCAGGCAGCTTGCCCAGGCGTTGGACAGGGAGGGAAAAATCAAGTTTCCGGAGAGAATGCTTGATAGCGACCCGCTTGACCGGTATTCCGTGGACATCGACTTTCAGAATGTCGGGGGCAGGCTTGATAACATGCATTTCGCTTTTTACGACCTATCGGTTGACCGGCTTAGCGAGCAGATGAAGCTTCCCGACGGCACGCCCGTGGCACGAACTATTGAAGAGAGAAACAAGCAAAAGCTGAAGGAGCTTGTTAAAACGATAATCATCATCAACCTGTTCAAGAGGCTGGAAAGCAGCACTGAAGCATTCAGGAGAACGCTGACGTCAATGGATAAATATATAGAGGTCGCAATAAATTATGCCCAAAAAGGCTACTTTGTCCCGCCGGCGATGAAAGGCGACCTGATATTCAGCTCCGAGGAAGAGCTGCCGACCCCTGACGAGCTTTTCAGCAAGCGCAAATATAAGGCTGTAAAGGAGCGGTGCCGGCTCACCCCAGAGGAGATAAATGACTTTGTTGGAAAGTGTGAGGAGGACCGCAAAACCATTAGCGAATTATTGAGCGCGTTGCCAACCAGAGATACAAAATATGATTCATTTGAACAGAGGATAAGGAAAATAGCCAATGAGCTTAACGGTTCAGCTCCAAACGGGGTAATTATATTTTCTCAATATGCCGCGACCGCATCCTACTTGTATGGTAAGCTCAGGGGATCATTCCAGCCGGTGCGCCTGGTTACAGGAGAGGAAAGCAGGGACGAGAATGGTGACAACAAGAGCAAGACTGAGATAATCAGGGCTTTCCAGAAAAGCGGTGGAATTTTAATCAGCACTGATGTGTTGAGTGAAGGGCAGAACCTCCAGAATGCGCAGTACGTTGTTAACTATGATTTCCCGTGGAACCCCGTGGTGTTGATACAGAGGGCCGGCAGGGTGGACAGGATGGGTTCCCTGTATGATGTAATTTATCTTGTAAACATGTTGCCAAAAAACGGTAATCCAGAAGACCCATCAAGCCTGGAGCATTTCCTTGGGCTGATGAAAAGGCTTTACAGCCGCTTGGAAGCTATCAGGCAAACGATAGGCATTGATGCCACAACACTTGGCGAAGAGGTGGCGCCAAAGGACTTTGGTGTTCAGGAGGCCTTGGCGAGGAACGATAAATCGGCCCTGGAATCACTAGAGGTTGAACTAATGCAGTTCACCGC
>JBMFVR010000174.1:0-2608 GCA_049965895.1 Nitrososphaeria archaeon
GTATTTTAAATTATGATTTTATTAAATATGCAACAAAGCACTTCTTTCCATTTTGCTCAACCGATATTAGGCTGAACAAGCCCGAAAAAGATTAAACCTCCATCAATCCATTTCAAGATAAACGGGCGCATGGTCCGAGCCTTTAACGTGGTCCAGTATGCCCGCAGCCCTTACTCTTTTCCTGAGCTCGCTTGAAACAATAAGGTAATCAATTCGCCAACCAATGTTCCTGTCCCTTGCATTGAACCTATACGACCACCAGCTGTAATGGCCACCATCCTTAACGAACATCCTGAAAGTGTCCACGTAGCCCAGGCTGAGGAAGTGAGTCATCCAGTCCCTTTCCTGCCTGGTAAAGCCAGCATTGTTTTCGTTATCCTTTGGCCTTGCTATATCAATCTCCTCATGGGCTACATTGAAGTCTCCCCCTATGACAACGGGCTTCCTGGTCCTCAGCCTCTGTGTAAACTCCTCGAACTTTGAATTGAATTCAAGTTTATAGCCAAGCCTTGTTAAACCGTGCTGAGAGTTTGGGAAGTAAGCGTTGATCACAAAATAACCGTCAAACTCCGTAACGATGACTCTTCCCTCATCGTCAAACTTCTTGTCACCCATGCCGTACGAAACCGAAACTGGCTTTGCCTTTGCCAGTGTGAGAGTCCCTGAGTAACCCTTCCTCTTTGATGCGTTCAGGTAGGCAGTGTAACTCTCATCAAACCCCAGGGGGACAGAATCAGACTTCACCTCCTGCAGCATTATGACATCGTATGCTCCCGAATTTACGACTTCAAGCAGGCCCTTGTTAACGGCGCTCCTTATACCGTTCACGTTCCATGCAAGAACTTTCATGAGTTTTTAATTCACGCCCCTGTTTTATAAGGATTAATGAAATAAATCACTGCCATAATGCTGGGTTTCTCACCGTTTTGTGCATACCTCACTGCAGACATTGGGCTCAAGTTGCAGCTGATCTGTCCACTGTAATTTTCAGACCGATGGCTGCAAAGTGGTTAAACTCGTTTGAAGATCCGCTCAATCACGACCTTCAGCATGAGCCTCATCCTCTTTGAAAAGGCAAGACTCACTGCTAGGTAGACCACGCTGGTTATTGCTAAAAGGAACGTAAGGTACTCAAGCCCCTTAAATGCGGAGACCGTTGGCGCGAACAGAGCAAGCAGCGGATGCCTTAGAAGGTAAATCACGATCGATGATGCGATAAGCGGCGCAAAGTAATCCCTCACCATGCTTTTTAATGGAATGTATTCCTTTATTTCTGGGTACTTCTTGACCCTGATGATTATGGCTAGGACTATTGAAACCCATCCTGAAAGTATTACGCCGTCGATTATGTAAAGCTGGGCACCAATGTACTTTGAAAGGAACACCATGGGGATTATGAGCACAACGTAGCTCAGGGTTGATATGAATTCTGCAAAGTTTGCAAAAAATACCAGGCTGTTCCAGTAGGTTGAAAGCGTAATTTCCCTTTCCATGTCAACCCTGTCAACCCCCTGCATTACCGTCGAAATGTACTGGGATACTGTTCCAAAAACGTTCATTCCTGTCCAGAGCACAACCGGCACAAACAGCTGGACTATCAGGTAAGAATCAGTTGGCCTCAGGAATTCCACCACATTGGGTTCAAATGATATTACAAAAATACCAACATCTGTTACCAGGAATATTATAAAAAGGAAGTCCAGATATGCCCTTTTAACTCTTGACTTCACTTCCAGCAGTTCCCCATATGTAATGTTCATCAATGTGCCCACAAACGAATATGCTGATCCCATTATGCTCATGACCTGCCAGAGCGCATTGTCTGAAATTCCGCCGATTGCGGCTATGAAAAAACTATCCAATGACCTAATGTTTGATGATGCATAGCCAAGCAGAGATACCCATGAGCCGCTGATAAATTCACGAACTGTGGTCCTTAACCTGCCGAAGGATCTGATGTATGGTCTGACGTTAACCGCAGCATACAGAACCCCTGACAGGGATATTGTAAAAGATGAGATGAGCACAGAAAGCAGCGACCAGTTTGAATAGAATATATAAAGTATTGCGACTAGCTTTACAGCGGAGGTTACCATGGACGTAAACACAAGCCGCGGCCGGTTAAAAACAGTTAACCCCCCTGAAAAGGGAGCATTGAAGGAAGATGCCAGGATGCTCAGAAAAGTGAGCATAATTATTGTATAATAGTATGCTGATGGAATCTCCCTGCTGAGGCCAAAAAGGAATGCCCCCGATATACCAACACCTACAACGCCCAGCGCTAGCGAAACCAGTATCATGGTCACCTGCACATTCCTGTACTTTGCGGAAAGCCTCGGTGCCATAAATGAGGATATTCCATTTGGAACCAAGCCTATTACAATTGCGGCAGAAAAAATGTTCAGAATGCCCAGGTCTGTCAGAGGCAGCTTTCTGGTTACGGCTATTGAAAAAGCAAAGCTGGCTGCAATTTTAAGCGCGCTGCTCAACAGTGCATAAGACCTTACCCTTACTCTGCTCAATTACAGAAAGATTTAGTGCGCAAGATTTAAGTGTTTTTAGATGGTGAAAGGTGCTGTTAACTTTAGACTAAGGTTTATTTCTAGTG